>DALC01000056.1:3586-5989 GCA_002499325.1 Euryarchaeota archaeon UBA538 | reverse complement strand
GAGGGGGGCCACTCTGGAGTTCCAACAGAATTCCATAAGTCAAACTGTCCAGCCATCATCCTACTCGCCTCAATCAAGTGACTTGATCCATCCAGTCCTCGTATTCCCAACGAAACTGGCAACTTAGAGAGCTCTGGGGATTGCCTAGCATATTCGCAACAATCCTTCAAACAACCTACTTGGGGAAACCCTCCATCCTGTGCGATCCCAAGCAAAGTCAGCTCAACTGAACCCCCCTCCATACAACCGGATAGGCCCATGGGAAATGAACAGCTCGCTCCGATGGAGCAATGTACCTCCTGCTTAAGGGAGTGGCATGGCGGCCGACATGTCCTGGATGTCAGAAAGACTAAATCAACTGAAACAACAGGATTTGGATTGGAATCCCCCTGTGTTAGAATCTGCTAGTACTTCTCACTGTAGGGTTGAGGGAAAAGATATGATCATGCTATCCGCAAATAACTATCTCAATCTAACAACTCATCCAAGAGTGGTTGACGCGGCTATTGAGGCCACAAGGAAATATGGAGCTGGATCGGGTTCTGTCAGGGCCATAGCTGGAACTCTAGATATCCACATAGAAGCCGAGAAAAAAGCAGCGGAATTTAAGGAAGTGGAGTCATCTCTAATTTACTCAGCTGGATACACAGCAAATGTTGGCCTGATACCTTCTCTTGTTAGAGGCAAAGAAGATATTATCATCTCCGATGAACTAAATCATGGCTCCATAATAGATGGAATAAGGTTGACCAAGGCAAGTAGAGCAGTATACCCTCACAATGATGTTGAGGCCCTGGAAAGAACCCTCAGAGAGAATAAGAATGCAGAGAGGAAGCTAATCATAACCGATGGTGTTTTCAGCATGGATGGTGACATAGCTCCACTAGATGATATTACAGAAGTAGCTGAGGAATACGGTGCTATGATAATGGTTGATGATTGCCATGGCGAGGGAGTACTCGGGGACGGAAAAGGAATAGTCGCACATTTCGGCCTCCAAGGACGTGTTGACTTTGAAGTTGGATCATATTCTAAGGCCATGGGAGTTCAAGGGGGGATTTTGGCGGGTTCCGATCTAGTGAGAAATTATGCGCTTAACCACAGCAGATCGTGGCTTCTCTCTGGAAGCCAACCACCTGGGGTAGCCGCCGCCCAGAAGGCTGCTGTTGAAGTTTTGATGGAGGAACCTCAGCATGTAAGGAAGTTATGGGAAAATACCAATTATTTCAGAACGCAACTACAATCGATGGGATTTGACACGGGCCGTTCGGAGACCCCGATAATTCCAGTGATATGTGGAGAAAGTAAAGTTGCTAAAGATCTCTCTGGTATGCTTGGTGAAAGTGGGATACTTGTGGGGGCAATAGTTTTCCCAATGGTCTCGAGGGATAAAGCGAGAGTCAGGACGCAAATGTCATCAGGTCTTTCCCGTGAAGATTTGGACATAGTTCTATCAGAGTTCGAAAGATGTGGTAAGAAATTAGGATTGATCTAGGAGTGTGTAAGATGTCAGTCGATCGATTTGAAAATGAAAGTGATATTTGGCCTATTTCAACGGAAATAAAAGTAAACTGGGGAGATATGGATGCTCTAGGGCACGTCAATCATTCAGTTTACGCAAAATGGATGGAGACTGTTAGAATGATGTATTTCTCCGAGATTGGAATGATGAATCTCTATGATGATTCTAATATCGGACCAATTCTTGCTAGGATAGAAATAGACTACGAATTACCAATAGTATTTCCAGACGTAGTTACAGTGAGTACTTCGGTTTCTAGAATCGGAAACTCATCATTCGACATGAGGTATAAAATCGAAAGCCAAAGTAATAATGGAAAATCCGTGGCTACAGGTAGTGTGGTTTGCGTTGTATTAGATTATAGTTCTGGCATTCCTCATAAAATTCCTCTAAAACTGAGGAAATCTATTGCCAGATTAGAGGGAGATTTCGACTACTAAGCCAGTTAGATAATATCTATCACTTCTTCCAAATCATAGTCAGATTCTGGACTCACTTTCTTGGTATCTCCATACACGGTTATTTTCATTCCTTCAAATGGCTCGATCCCTCTGTCAATCCTATCAATAATTCTCCATCTGGGAGCATACGATAGATGAATCCAAAGAGGCCCAGGAAGAATATAGGTCAACCAACCTAATCTATCGAGAAAAATCCCATACTGATCATCTATGAATGAGGCTGATAGTATAGTAAGTCCGATGAATGGAAGAACAAAAAGAATCCTCCTAAGATAGAGAAGCCTCGCGGGGGGCCTCTTTACAATCGTTGAAGTTAGGATCGAGAAAGCGCCTAAAAGGGAGGTTACAGCGACAATTACAAGCATCTGGAAAAGCCAATATCTTCCAATTTGAGAATAATCATCTCCGATAGAAAGACTG
>DALC01000056.1:1332-3178 GCA_002499325.1 Euryarchaeota archaeon UBA538 | reverse complement strand
CTAAGGAAGAAATTACTCACAGTGCCTCCTCTTAGCATATGCCTATGCTCAGAATCCATGGATTCAACCACATTCTGCCACCCTTCCACAGACCTCTGCCAACAAATCCCAATTATCACGGTTGGGGTGTTTATCAATCAAAACAGCTCACTAGTAAATTATGTGACCTCCAAATTAGGATTCGAAGAAGAAACTATATCCGGAGGGATTATCATACTGCCACTAGTCCCGTAGTTCCGATGTGCCTATGAGTGAAGATGAGGTATTATTCAATATCAAGGAATCTAATCTTGATAGTGGCCTCCGAGGGGTACCTGTGGGGACTTGTGAAACATCTTATGTTGACCCACTAGAAGGCGTCCACTATGTTGGATATCCTGTTGAGGACTTAGTAAATCTAGAGGAGGAGGATGTTGTTTACCTATTGTTAAACAAAGAACTTCCAACACCTGAACAATCTGAGAAATTCAGATCAGAACTCGCAATGAGAGGGGAAACACTGCCAACCGGTGCATTGAGGGTATTGGAATCACTTACCCCAGGTAGTGGACATCCAATGGATTGGTTAGCTATCGGAATTATGGCATTAGGGACTGCTGAACCGACTGGCGATGCAAAGTCGGATTCCATGAACCTAATTGCAAGAATGCCAGAACTAATGGCCCGTGTATTCCTACTAAGAGGAGGTAAGAAGGAACAGCTCAAACCTAGAAAACCAGAACTTGGTTTGGTCGAGAACTTCGTCCACATGATTGGAATCGAAGGCGATGAAGCAGAAAGGATGAACAGAGTCCTAAGATTCTTTTTCATACTACACCTAGATCATGGAGGGGGTAATCTCTCGACCTTCACAGGAAAAGCTGTTGCTTCAGGAAGGGCTTCTGTTTATGCGGCAATGTCAAGTGCAATGAATGCTCTTTCGGGGCCCTTGCATGGTAGGGCAAATCAGGCTGTATTGGAGTTTATCCAACGTATTGGAACATCCGATAGAGACCAGATAGAGTCATTCGTAAACGCAGAAATTGACTCGAATAGGCCGATATATGGATTTGGGCATGGAGTTCTAAGTGCTGAGGACCCACGTGCTAGGCTACTAATTGGCCTCGGGGAGGAAATTTGTCCCGATGATGAATTATACAAAACCGTCAAAGTCCTCCGTGAAATAACTCCTAATATACTAAAAGAAAGACTCCCAAAGATAAGAAATCCCTATGCAAATGTGGACCTAGGGAGTGGAATGTTGTTACATTCGGTGGGTTTCAGAAAACCAGATTATTACACTACCTTCTTTGGATGGGCCAGAGTCGCTGGTATTTGTGCCCAGATACTAGATGAGAGAAATGCGAGGAAAGGTAGAGGGACTCCGATTTACAGACCCAAGTATATACCACGCAACCAACCTATTCGGAGACTGTGATTACTGTTCTCTGAGAGATGAAAGAGCAGCTTCCACAGCCGCCATCGTAATCCTCTCTCCGCTTTCTCTAACCATGGTAGCAACTTCCTCGACCTCATGTTCTTCCGCACCTGCGGCTGCCACCATATTCATCAGATGTAACTTCATATGCCCAGCCTGAATTCCAACTGTGGCAAGAGCTCTCAACGCACCGAGGTTCTGCGCCAGTCCAGCCGCTGCCATTACCTTAGCCAGATCATTGGCGTTACGTAAACCCAATAATGCAACATTTGCTTGTGCTCCNNAGATGAGAGAAATGCGAGGAAAGGCAGAGGGACTCCGATTTATAGACCCAAGTATATACCGCGTAACCAACCTTATCGCAGACTGTGATTACTGCCCTCTGAGGGATGAAAGAGCAGCTTCCACGGCTGCCATTGTAATCCTCTC
>DALC01000056.1:0-1032 GCA_002499325.1 Euryarchaeota archaeon UBA538 | reverse complement strand
TCTTTTTCCCAGTGAGTCATTGACGAATATTCTCTCCCAAATGAGGCATAAGAGTGAGCTCCTGACTCTATGGCCCTCCAGTCCTGCCCACACGCTATAGCAATAGGTGAAATCGCGTTCATTATCCCCTTATTGTGAGTGGTCGCCCTGAATGGATCGGCCGCGGCAAAGTGATATGCTTGAATCACGCCATCGATAACATTAGAGCCATTTTCTGAATCTAAACCATCATCTGACATCTCTTCAGGAGTGAATATTGCACTTACCTTGGCCAGCCTGTGTACTGCTAGGTTACTAATTATGCGGAGTATTACAGTTCCGGAACTCAACTCTTCAATTCTTTGAGCTATTGTCTCTGCCATGGTATTGACAGCATTGGCCCCCATTGCATCCCTACAATCAACAAGGATATGCACGATGACCATCGGTCCAGATTCTGTATCTATGATTCGAACCTCTACGTCCCTGCATCCTCCTCCAAATTTTACAAGGATCGGATCAACCTCGTTGCAAGCATCAATCAACTCGTTTTTGGATGAGAGGATGGCATCTTTGGCTAAGTATGGATCCTCACATCCAACAACCTGAATTTGACCTATCATTACGGGATCATCATTATCTGAAACAAAACCCCCATTGGAATGGCACCTCTTAGCCATGTTGGAAGCGGCCGCTACCACACTCGCTTCTTCAACAACGAATGGTATCAGGTAATGCTCGCCATCAATGATGAAGTTTGTAGCCACTCCAATCGGTAAGGAGTATGTACCAATTACATTCTCTATCATCCTATCTGCGACTTCTTCCGAAAGCTCCCCATTAGATGCCCAGGCCTTTACCATATCATCCTCTAGTCCTGTAATCTCAGAGAGCAAGTTCCTCCTCTCCGAGACAGATAGTTTGTAGAATCCTTTCAATCGACTGCTATCCACTGGCATGTTATCATACCTAGTCGGCGTAAACACCCTTCTGTACATTTCGCTTGAATATCTCTCATAATGTCGCTTAGGAGACCTGATTATCTGATCTAGC
>DALC01000062.1 GCA_002499325.1 Euryarchaeota archaeon UBA538 | reverse complement strand
TGTTGGGAGTTACCACAGGATTCGCACTCGAAGACAGCAACATGTATCCTAGGCTTCAATTGAGACATTTTTGTTACTATAACGTCTAAGCTCCTCAATTTGTCTATATCTCTAGATCCTATATCTCTGAGTGGGCTTAGGGTATCTCTTGGAAGATCAGAAAGTATGACCCTTGCATCCAGATCCTCTCCTCTATCTCTACAAATTTCGCTCAATACCTTGTGACCACTGGATATTATACTACGGGGGTTGCTCAGGATATCCTCTGCGAAATCTGGATCGAATCCGGTCAACTCATGGAATGATACCGAAACCGTGTGACTAGTAGTTTGCTTTGACAGAAGGAGTGTGATATCATGCTCCTTGGCCTCAGAGAGAAAGGTCTTCCATCTTGCGGCCGAATCATGAGTAGCCATCGTCATCTTCTAACCGCCGGGCACATGATACGGGAAGTCACGGTCTATAACCAAAATGTATGGTAATGTTGACCCCTTTTGTTCCAGTGGAGATTTTTTTCTTTTTCAAAGTCATTTTGGGGCATTTAGCTCTTCCACTGGAATGACGATGATTTTTTGCCGATAGTGGAAAATTCCTTAGAGAAGTTGAAATCAATGTTTGTGATAGGAGGGGCATGGAACATACGCGTTCGGGTAATGATGTCCTAGTACGGCTAGACCCGGGAGAGGAGATTCATGCCTCACTGAAGGCATTGGCGAATGACCTTGCATTTGATGCAGCGGTGATAACCAGTGGGATCGGGAGAACCCGTGACAACCAATATGGCTACATGGATGCGGAGGGTGTTTACCAAAGGAGGCCCTTGGACTCACCATCAGAGTTAGTGAGCTTGTCGGGTAATATCGCACGTACAGAACATGGGGATCCTTTCACCCATATCCACTGTTGCTGGTCTGATGACGACAATAACGTTCATGCTGGCCATATGTTTCAGTCGACAGTGCATGTTGTTGCAGAAATACATCTTAGATTGATGGAGGATGCGATTATGACTCGACGCCCTCTTGATGGTCTTGAGCTACTTGGGTTGGAGTTTAGCTGAGAAAATGGGTCTGATGAAATGAGGGTTTTGTTCGCTCATGGTTTCGAAGGAGGTCCATCGGGGTCCAAGCCCACCTACATGAGAGAAGTTCTTGGTTGGGAAGTTACCTCTCCAATAATGTCAGGGCTTGGCTGGGATATAGAAAGCCAGACTAAGGTCCTGCTCAGATGCATTGATGAGCATGATTTTGATTTGGTAATTGGTTCTTCCATGGGGGGTTTAGCGGCTGCCAATGCCTCATCGATGCGGAGAGATTCTGATTTTCGATTGCTACTGATTGCTCCTGCGTTCGGCCTTTGTGACAGTTGGGAGGGTCTATCTGAAGATGAGCTTGCAGACTGGAAGAATTCTGGTTTCAGGACTTACAGGGGGTTCGAACTGGAGATTGATCTTGATTGGAGTTTTATGGAAGCCGCTGAGAGTATGTCATGGCCTGAAGTGGCTCATCATACTACTATTGTTCATGGTTCGAAGGACGATGTCGTCTCGTTATCTGTCTCGGAGACTGTATCCAGTATCTCAGAAATGGTAGAGCTCGTCGTAATCGATGATGGACATAGGATGAAGAAGTGCCTTCCAAAATTAGAGAGCCTGGCATCTGATTTAATGTCCCGTTGAGCCTAGGAAGTATTCTCCTATTTCTGGATCTGTGAGAATCTCCTTTGCGACTCCGGTATGGACTATCTTACCGTTTGATACGATGTATCCTCTATCTGATCTGGCTAGTGAGAGGCGAGCATTCTGCTCTACAATTAGGACTGTTATGCCCTGTTCCCTTAGTGAGTCTATTCTTTCTATGATTTGCTGTTGATAGAGCGGTGACAGCGCGGCGGTTGGCTCATCGAGGAGCAGGAACTTCGGGTCCGAGATCAGCGCTCTGGAGATAGCGAGCATTTGTCTCTCCCCCCCTGATAGAGAGGCGGCCAAATCATGGACTCGGTTCCTAAGATCTGGGAACATATCTAGTGCTCTTTCTATTCTCTCACTCAATAGGGGACTTGAGAGGCTATTGCCCCCCATCTGGAGGTTCTCCATAACAGAAAGCGAGGGGAAAACATTGTCCACTTGGGGTACGTATGCTATTCCTTGGTTGACCAATTGATCTGTTCTCCAACCAGATACCTCAGTACCGTTATAGAAGACCTCGCCTGAGTAATATGTGGCGATTCCAAAAATCGTCTTTATCAGTGTTGATTTTCCGCATCCGTTTGGCCCAATGATAGTGACGAACTCCCCTTCCTCGACATAGAGATCAATTCCGTAAAGAATCTGAACGGCCCCATATCCGCCTTCTAGGTTTCTCACTTCCAGTACCCTGGTCATTCTATTCCTCCTCCGTATTTCCAGCAGCGCCAAGGTATGCCTCGATTACCTTTTGATTGGCTCTCACCTCGTCTGGTGTTCCTTGCATAAGCACCTCTCCTTCGTTCATCACGACGATTCTGTCGACTCCCTGTCTCAGTATGAAGTCCATGTTGTGCTCGATGATAAGAATCGAGATTCCGGTTTCGCTTACTATGTTTCTGAGATTATTGAAAATCTTCATTGCTAGAGGCCCAGCTACCCCTGCTACAGGCTCATCTAGGAGTAGTAGCTTGGGACTCCCCATCATTGACCTCCCAATATCAACCAGCTTTGACTGCCCTCCTGACAACTCACCAGCTAGGTTATGTGCCATGTGAGGGACTTCTAGTTGATCGAGTGCATCATATGCATCCATGAGCCTTTCTCGCTCGGATGGATTTTTTCGAGACAAGATCGCTTTTAGGAATTCTTTCCCATTTGTTCCAAACTGCTTCCTAGGAGGAACCATTAGGTTCTCTATCACAGTCATCTCCCTCCAGAGGTTTGTGTGCTGGAATGTTCTGGTCATTCCTCTGTTCTGAATCTGATCTGGCCTAAGTTCAGAGATATCCTCACCAAACATCTCGATCCTGCCGGAAGTCTGTTCCAGTAGCCCGCTAATACAGTTGAATGTGGTCGACTTGCCACATCCGTTTGGACCAATCAACCCAACGAATTCGCCTTCACCAACCTCGAAGGAGACGTCTTTTACTGCGACCAGCCCCCCGAACTCCTTTCGAAGACTCTGTACTTTCAGAACTGGTTCAGTCACTTTATTCGCCTCCGTCTGGTCTACTAGGTCTGATCGGGACTTCTGGCAATAGGCCCTTGGAATTGAATTTGAGTGAGAACAGCATTAGGCACCCAATCAGCATGAGCTTGACATAAACCATATCCGCACTAACAACCCCTGCGAAGAACGACTCATTGATGGATCTCTCACCAAGAGCAAGTGCGGCGAAGAGGAATATTGTTGCTCCTGAAAAACCAATATCGAAAACCCTCTCTGATCTGGTAATGTAACCCACAAGAGCCGTAATAGCGAATATAGTGGCTACATCCCATTGATTTGTTATTATCCACTCGAATAGAGTGTCTATTCTGTTAGCGGTAACATGTAGTGGCAGATCTGAAGAACCCTGTGCCGCTACTAGGACGTTGAATACGAATTCCATAAGAACTATGATGAAGGCCCCGACAATCATACCCCTGTTATTGGATGTACCTCCAATAATGAAGGCGGCCCATACTAAAAATGTAGAGCGCGCAGGAGACATGAAACTCGCGTCGAAACCAGTTAGCTTCCAAGCCCAAAGTGCTCCAGCAAGTGCAGCTATTGCAGCCCCCAGAGCGAGGCTTGCCGCCTTGTGAGTCAAGATGTCGTGGCCATGGTGCTGGGCGACTTCCTCGTCTTCTCTGATGGCCTTGAGTACCCTCCCCCATGGTGATGAGAGTAGTCTGGATAGTAGTGCCCACACGACTATGACTGAAGCCACTGATAATAGCATTAGCATCATCATATAGGGAGCCGGTTCGCCAAGATTCAGTAGCTCACCTATGTAGTACGCCGGGGTGCTGTCTAACAATATGTCATCTCTGCAGGCATCGGGACTGGCCCACTGTGTATCTGGACCGGACTTCTCCGAGCCACAGAACCACCAGTCTTCCAATGGTAGTGGGTATCCTGATATCCCAATTGCAGAAGCAACCGGCCCCGCTCTCAAAAGTGGTTCTCCTGCTAAGAGAACTCTTACGATTTCTCCAAGCGATATGGTCACTATGGCAAAGTAGTCTGTCCTCAATCTGGCAGTAGGATAGGCGAGTAGCCAACCGATGGCGGCGGATAGTATCATAGCTACTATTGTGGCCTCTAAAATCCCCCAATTATATCCGAACACTCTTTCTGGAGCGGTTAATATTGAGACTGTTATCGCTCCAACAGAGACGAAGAAGATAATTCCGAAATTTACCATTCCAGTATACCCGGTATGTAAGTTTAGAGAAAAGGCCATCAAAATGAAGATAGAGAGTGTGAGTAATACATTCGATACCTGGAGGACTTTCTTAAATTCAAAATTGTCCGATTCGGCTATTGGAAGCCAAACAAGAAACATCACTAAGATCGTTATGAGGATGAAGAATGATATCCAAGACCCTATTGGACTCTGTCTTCCGTACAACTTTAGTTCTGTCTTACGACTCTCTGGAATTTTGAGTGCCTTCATTACTGGTTCAGTGAATCTGAGTGAGAAATCTATGGCGTGGGACTTCAACTCTCCGGTTTTGAGATAATTACTCAATTTCTCCCTCAGTTGTTTAACTATTCTTTCATGATTCCTGTCCAGCTGTGATAATTTTTGCCTAGTATCTGATATTGGAGAGGTAGTTGAGTCGAAGATGGATTTCCATTTGGAGAATAGTGGGAATGATATTTTCTCATTCTCCTTGCCATTCATTATCCTGATTCCTTCATACACAGAGAATGCCCAGAGTACCAGTAATGCTAGTGGCCAAATCAAATCTCCTGCGTCAGCAATAAAGTTGACAAGATCGATCTCAAATTTCATTTGATTGAGCCAGGACTGTCGCATATCGGCCAGGGCGTCTGGGATCCATTGTTCGGTTTCGAAAGGAGTCATTCCACTGGGGGCGCTAGTCTGATCCAACAGATGGGTCTCCGTCAGAGGGCTATCCTCCAGTTTTAGCTCTCCGTCGTTCCTTCCGGTCAGTATTGCCAAATTGGTTTCAGCAAACTCGCTTTCCTGGCAGGAGTCAGCACAAGAGCCGTCGGCGAAGGAGTTCCTTTCAACAAAATTGCTGAATCTGTGGAATACGTATGAGGCAATGGCGATCACAGAGAATGTTTGCATCCTGTGTGTTCTGCCCCTCCACCAGTGATGCAATCCGAAGATTCCAGTGGGGAGGAGTGCTAAGCCAGTGGCAATCTTGACATCCCTTTCCGTATTGGTCTCCTTCTTATTGCGGAGTCTGTCAATCTTCCACTTCTCATATGCGTCTCCAATCCCCTCGGGCATTATCATTAGGATTGCAACTAGGAAAATATAGGGCATGACACCGTCCAAAGCAGAGTAGTTAGATCGTCCGAGTGGTGATCCTATGCCAATCAGTACAGGAGATGAGAGTGCTCGTACGAACCCTACGATGATGGAGCCCACAATGGCCCCTGGAATGGAACCAATTGTACCTAGTACAATGATTGCGAATGAAGGGAGGAGTAGGGTGAAAGCAGTCTCTGGACTGAATCTGAGCGTCATTGCGAATATCGCACCACCCATCCCAGATATTCCAGCGGACAGGAAAGCACTCGAAAGGTGAACCCTCTCAACGTTGATTCCGCTACTGGCGGCAAGCTCTGGATTATCAGCAACCGCCCTCATTCTTCTGCCAAGCCTTGTCTTGTTGAGTAGGAGCATCAGCAGGAGTACCGATGAGAAGATTACGAATGGTACTGCCCCCTTGTAATACGCGTAGTTGGTGGTAGCCTGTGTTACGCAGTCTGCAGTAGTATCATACAGTTCATATGCTGGTTTTGACGCTTCAGTCACTATTCTAGACAGTATAGGCTCTCCGGTTGTTTCGTCCACACCTGTCTGCTCGCATGTCCACTGAGTATAGGTCCTGCCCTCGTCTATCGACCTATCTCCGAGATTGAGTCTGAGCTTGGTGGTTGGTATCTCCCACCTTAGATTTGGCATCCTCCAGTCTCCTTCTGGCTCGAACATATTTCTTCCAGAGCCAAATCTTAGGTAAGTGATGGCCCTCAGTATGAGGGCGACACCCAGAGAAGCGATCATCATGACCTGGGGAGTGGTCTTTGTCCTTCGGAATCCCCTGTAGACCAATCTGTCAATGATTACTCCAGCTAGACCCGTAAGAACGAATGCGGCGATGAGTGTGAAGATTAGGACTGACCAAGTTAGAACACCGTCTTTAGTGGTGCTTAAACTGGAAAGAGGGAAGAAGTAGTCACTCCAGATCATTATCATTGAGAGATACATCCCGATCATGAATAATTCAGATTGGGCGAAGTT
>DALC01000074.1:9776-11671 GCA_002499325.1 Euryarchaeota archaeon UBA538 | reverse complement strand
GTTCAGGGGTTAGTATGGCACGAGTGAAAGTAGCTATCAATGGGTATGGGACAATTGGAAAGAGAGTTGCGGATGCAATAGACGCACAGGATGATATGGAGATTGTGGGAGTAACCAAGACAGGTCCAAGCTTCGGTTGTGAGATGGCAGCTAAGAAGGGATTTGACCTCTATTGTACATCTGACGACAAAGACATGATTTCTAACTTCGAGAATTCTCATTTTGTTTGCAAAGGTGGCCTCACAGATCTGCTTTCCAAATCCGATGTAGTCGTAGATTGTTCTCCAGGAAAAATGGGTGCAGCTAATCTCAAAAAGTACCAAGAGGCTGGAGTAAAGAGTATATTTCAAGGAGGGGAGAAACACTCACTGACCGGACTTTCTTACACATCTTGCGCAAATCATATGGAAAATTTCGGGGCAGAAACAACAAGGGTTGTTTCTTGTAATACCACAGGACTCTCCAGAACACTGGTGCCATTGTATGACTTGTGCGGATCTCTGAAAGTAGAATGTACAATGATCAGAAGAGCGGCAGATCCAGGCGACTCGAATAGAGGCCCCATTAACGCTATAAAACCGGTTTTGAAGGTACCTAGCCATCACGGACCGGACGTGATGACAGTAAAGCCAGAAATCGAGATCAATTCGCTTGCAGTGGCAGTACCAACAACGATAATGCATGTCCATGCAATCATTGCCGATCTTCCAGAGAATCACGGCCTCACCACTGAAACAATTCTGGATATATGGAACGAAACTCCGAGAGTTATCGTGATGAACGGCCAGGGCAATAGGATTACAACCACTGCCGAGGTAATGGAGATGGCCAGAGATATCGGAAGAAAATGGGGAGATCTGCATGAAATTTTTGTCTGGGAGGATGGAGTAAGACTAATCGGAAATAGACTGTATTATTTCCAAGCAATCCACCAAGAGAGTGATGTGATCCCTGAGAATGTAGACTGTGTGAGGGCTCTAATGAAACTCGAGGGAAGCTGGACCGAAAGTGTCACCAAGACAGACCAAGCAATTTCCCGATATTACAATATTTGAGCTTTTTCACGGCTTTTTAGTCATAATCGGTTGTGATTATTCTATAATCAGCTTAGGTTAACTGTCAAAAGGCTGGTTAGGTTCCGAAGGAACCATGTATGCAAGGAAATCAACTTTCCTTGTCCTTACTGTTTTGTTGTTCTCTTCATGGTCGGGAATGGTTTCCGCCTCCCCTCAAGGCACAGATTCGATTCAATCTCCAAACCACGATAACTATCATTTTGAAAAATGGTCACCTCTGGAATTTGCCTCAGAGCATGTACACCAAATTAGGCAAACTTCAGGATTAATACATTCTCCGTATGGCTCATTTGACCCGCTTATGGATGAATACCCAACCTTTGGAGCAATGAATACCGGCGATTATACCTACTCAGATAGGCCAGTCTTTGTAATCCAATCCGAAAGCTCTGACATTTCGGGAATATCATCCTCAGTGGAAGAGGTAGGAGGCGCAATACTGGATTACATGCCCGATAGTGCGCTTCTTGCGAGGCTACCCGTAGATGTTGATGCTGACAATTTCTTAGTTTCTCTGGCCAACGTAAGGTGGTCGGGGCAAATGCCAGATATCTGGAGAGTGTCTCCTGAAATCCTAGGTAACATGTACTCCCCTTCATCACAATTAAATCTGCAGATTTTACCAGCTAACGACCTAACAATAGAAGAGCTGATATCTCTCGAGAGGGACCTATCCCTGATTTCCGGTTATGATCAATCAACCAATTGTGACGCGTGGCTGTGTACGGTTGAAAGTGTTGATTCGATCTGGATTCCTCTATTATCAAAAGATTGGAGAATTTTGCACATCCAAACCACAAGCATAGCATCGGTATACAA
>DALC01000074.1:0-9388 GCA_002499325.1 Euryarchaeota archaeon UBA538 | reverse complement strand
GGAACAGGTGAGGTCATTGCTATTTCAGACACCGGCCTAGATGAAGACCATGGTGATTTCGACGGAAGAATAAGATCAGTATACAGCCAATTTGGTCCAGATAATGATAACTCGGACTTACTTAGTGGTCACGGAACCCACGTAGCCGCAACGCTCCTAGGAGACGGCTCCGGTCAATCGTCCGCACTAGGTATGGCACCTGGAGCAACATTTCACATGTACACTCACGAGTCTCAAAGTGGCTTTTTCGGTATTTATGGCTCATTATACGGTCTATTTACACACTCATGGAATCAGAATGCTAGGATACATACCAATAGCTGGGGCACAACAAACTTAGGCAATTACAGTCAGACATCTTCCAATGTAGATGATTTCGTAAGCGACTATCCGGCCTATATGGTCCTATTTTCTGCCGGTGATATTGGAGGTACTAATGATTCTGGCATCACCCCTCCGGGTACCTCCAAGAATGCTCTAACAGTGGGTGCTTCTACAACTGGGTCTTATGGCTCAGAGCCTTCGGGAAGTGTGGTTTCTTTCTCATCACAAGGACTGACCAATGATGGCAGAATAAAGCCAGAAATTGTTGCACCCGGAGTCCTCATTTGCTCGGCAAGGGCCCAAGAAGCAACTCTGGTCGATGGGCAATCCTGCTCCGGATTAACGCATGATGACGGCACTACGCCACTTTATGTCGCGATGAACGGAACTTCAATGGCAACACCTGTTGTTGCTGGAGCCTCTGCACTTGTCCGACAGTTCCTGAGGGCAGAAGGAATCAGCGAGCCTAGGTCTGACCTGATTAGAGCAATTCTAATCAATGGGGCAGAAGATATCGGAGATAGTGATGTGCCAAACCCTTCTGAGGGGTGGGGACAACTATCACTCGACAACAGCCTCTTCCCAGTGTCCGAAAATGGAGTGGAAATGGATGTGATGTATGATTATTCAAGAGAGCTTTTTCCAGGTCATGGATTCACCTACACATTCGATGTAAGTCCAGGCGCAGGACTAGATGCTACTCTGGCTTGGAATGACCTAAAGGGATCATCAGTCGCAAATCAGTCGGCATCTCGTTTAGTTAACGATCTTGACCTTTCTGTTACTGCTCCTGATGGGACAATTTACCTTGGAAACGAATTCATATCCGGATTCAGTGTATCTGGTAACTCCAAAGATTCTCTGAACAATCTAGAAAGGGTAAAAATTCAGGATGCCTTGCCCGGTGTATGGACTGTTAGAGTAGGAAACTCGGGAGGGGATACTCAGGGCTACTCTTTGGTATTCTCGGCTGTAGCGAGTGAGATTAGTGAAGCTGATTTGACTGTTTTCGAAGGTTCTATATCAACTTCGGTTCAAAATCCACTGCAGGGCGACACAATTCTAATTGAGGCCGCTTGGGGCAATCAAGCTACCGCAACAGCATCACATTATGACGTGGAAATCCACGATGTGACCACTGGAAACCTACTACACACCTCAAGAAGATCGCCAATTACAGGAGGTGGACTTGACTCACTCTCGTTTCCCTATTCGTTCTCATCAACAGGTGAGCACATACTCAGACTATCCCTTGATTCATCTTCAGAGATATACGAGTTGAATGACGAGGTCAGTGGCATCAACAACAACATAGCTGAGATAATAGTAGAGGTTTCTCAAATAGGAGTAAGAATTACTCCTTTGTTGGAAAATGGAAATCTGCCATCCAATCCATTGGAATTTGAAGATTCAAGAACTAGAAGCATGAATCCGAGGGAGACCAACTCTGTATACTTCCCTCTGGAACTTAGAAATGAAGGAACCTCAACTATATCCGTTCAACTCAGCGTTTCTCCGGTAAATATTGTATCAGAAAATGGGGTCTTGCAACCACCATCTGATGAATGGTGGAAAATCCTCAATCAGACAGGACCATGGGAACTTGGGCCGATGGGTAGTGAGGGAGATAGGATTGTGATTGAGCTAAATCTAACTGCTCATCCTCAATCCACCTCCTCGTCCCTTCCAGGAGAGGTTTACGCCCTTCCAGGTACGTTTGTAACCGATTTGAATCTATTTGACGTAAACGCTCCCACCGTGAATAATGTAATCAGACTGGAAGCTGAGGTGGACAGAATCGAGGGCCTGGTCACAGTTCTAGCTGGAGAAGGAGGTGCAGAGGCCGAACCGGGACAGTGGGCATCCTTCTCTCTTGCAGTAGGAAATGATGGGAATGGCCCCACCCGATACATGGTATCTTGCACAACTGAAAATTCATGGCCAGTGAATATCTGGGATTCTCAGTCCTCAGAACTCCTCACAGATCCCATAGGCAGATTACTATACACTACCCTACCAATAAAAATTAGGGTTCCGAAATTACCGAACGGTGAGCCCGCGGCGGGAAGTGTTGAGGATGTGACATGCGTGACTGAATCTGTCAACGATCCTTCTTTGAGTATTTCCAACACCGTATCCGTACTCGTTCTGGCCAATGATGACTTCGTAACAGATATATTTTCAGATTCTGGTAACCCTCTAGGTCCGTTGGCATTAGCTTCCGATAGGGCCGTGATAAACGGAGATATGGTGACTACGATATTAGAAGTCAGCAATAATGGTAATATCCCGATGACCTTTGAAGTAGATGCCTTCTCTTCCCTCAACACCTGGCCGATTCAGATTGTTCACGAGGAAGAGGAATCAATGGATTCTATTTCAGTTGAAATATTATCAGGCCAAGTAGCAGTTTTCCAGATTAATACTTTAGTTCCAATGGCGGCCCAAATGGGAGAGTCCAATACAATCACAACGAGGGTGACACACATCGGAGGAAATACGATTTCGAATGGGACCAAGCTAGTTGTCAGAGAACTGGCAGAACTCGATATTTCTGGAGACTCCTCTATATCCGCAGCCCCTGGATTGACTGGAGTAGCTAATATCATGATTCAGAATTCTGGCAATGTTGATTTGGTAGTGTCCCTTACTCTTGGTACCATACCTTCGGATTGGTCCGGCGGATTCATGACTGCTGGAAGTTTCGCAATGAACATGAATCAGCAGGCTGTCGTTTCTGTCGCTTTAGAGCTACCAGGCGCCGTTCCTGCAGGCCCTCAGGAAGAATCGATTCCAGTCATAATTGAATATACTACACCTGCCTTGGTGACACATTCCGAAACTGTTTGGCTAGAAGTTTTTGTCCTATCGTCCGCATGGCTAGATCTATCTGTTCCAGATGACACTGTAGAAGGAGTATCATCCGGGAATCCTGCTACTTTCGACATTACCTTGCAGAACATCGGTAATTCTCAGACTGAAGTCTCCGTCGAGGTAGACGGTGATGAGAATTGGAGATTTGATGTCGACCCCTCATCAGCAGGGACGATAGAGCCCGGAGAATCGATTTCCATAGAGGTAGTAGCAAACCCAGGGGGGAATGCAGAATATGGTATTGTTGGGTTGGACGTTTTTGCAAATGGTACCGGGCAAATCGAGGTTTCAACTAATGCTTACCTAAAATTGCAAGTCAGCAAAGCAAGGGAATCCACAGAGGGACTCATACCTTCATGGGCCATAGGATTGATCTTTATTGTCGTAGTTTCAGTATCTGCTACACTGATTGTCAGGGCGAGAAGGTCTTCTTCTCTGGCGGCACGCCCCGATGAAGAACTGATTCCACCCGGATCAGCACTACTTACTGGCTCCACAAATGAGAGAAGAGCGGCCGCTTTGGAGACTAGCGCTTCAGGAGAAGTCCTCACTGGTACTGTATCCGAACAAGAACTTAATGAAGCAATATCTTCATCATCACTCCCCTCACTAAATATTGAAAAGACACCTGAAGGAGCTCCTCCCCTGCCACTTTCAGGGCTTCCAGAAGGATGGACAATGGAGCAATGGGCAGCTTACGGTAATATGTGGTGGGAACAAAACCGTCCGTGAGCGTTATCAGTGTTAGCCGCTTGGGATGCCCATGTCTGCAATCTCTAGACAAGCACCTTCCATCATACTATTCGGCCCTCCAGGTGCCGGCAAGGGAACTCAAGCAGTGAGGATTAGCCATACTACCGGTAAGCCACAGATCTCCACTGGTGACATGCTCAGAGAAGCAGTGAGAGAGGGTACTGATTTGGGGAATGAAGCTAAGGGATATATGGATCGTGGATTGCTGGTCCCAGATTCCATAATCATCGGCCTGATATCTGAGAGGCTCAAGCGTTCGGACGCCTCAGAGGGGGTTCTCTTTGATGGATTCCCGCGAACCATCGCCCAGGCCGAGGAATTATCCAGCATAGCTGAAGTGTCAATGGTAATTATGATACAAGTTCCCGATGAAGATATCGTGGAGAGAATAGTTGGAAGAAGAATGGATCCTGAAACAGGAGATATTTACCATACTAAATTCCGACCAGCTCCCCCCGAAATACTCCCTAGGCTTATCCAGAGAAAGGATGACAATGAGGAAACTGTAAGAAGTAGGCTTAACGCATACCATCAGCAGACAAAACCCTTGTCAGAATGGTATTACAAATTGTCCGAAAAGACAAATCTGAGAGTAATCTCAGTAGATGGAAGAGGTAGCATAGATGAGGTTGCAGAATCAATCAACCTAGAGCTGGAGGTGCTTTGATTGTCGGGGAGGTTCCGCAGAAGGTCAAATCTGAAGAAGGCACTAGCTACAGAAGCAATTAACGATTTACATCACGTTATGAAAGAAAGCAACGATCAGAGTCTTTCTGATGCTTCTGCTAGATTAATCCTAAGAATCGGTAAAAAATACGGAGCTAGAATGAAAAATTATACGGGTATAGCGGTATGCAGGTCATGTAAATTAGCGATGGTTCCTGGAAGGAATTCCACAGTTAGGATTCGTTCCAAATCAATCAAGTATACTTGTGGAGTATGCGGTAGAACCAAGACGATGGGACCTTCGTTCAGAGGTTAAGAGTATGTCTAAAATTCCAAGTAGGATAGTAAGGGAATCTTCCGATTCAGAACTCCCAATAACCGTTAGGATAGGAAAATCAGGAGTTATTGACTCAGTGATAGATGAGCTTAAGGATCAACTTTCAAGCAGGTCTTTAGTCAAGATCAAACTCAACCGAGGAGTAGCATCTGGGTCTTCTGAAAGAATGGAGATTTTTACCGCTTTAGCCACTAAAACGTCATCCGTTGTTTCATTCAGTCGAGGTAATATCGTTGTTCTTTGGTCTGGCAAATAATGCATGCAAGTCTTGAATCTACATCAGTGATATATTTAGGTGTAATTTGCTTCGAGACGTCATGCAGCTTACAAGAGCCCTTGCAGCGACCTCTGAACCAGGAGTATGGACTCCGGCAGAAATGCCAGAATGGGCCGTTCCAGCGGCATTTGGCATTCTCACTATCGTCTATGCACTGATAGTTTTCGAAGTGGTCCACAGAGCTCTGGCAGCGGCCGTTGGAGGAATAGTGGCAGTAATCACTCTCCATGTCATCGGAAACGGTCCGGATCTAGGTACTGTGGTAACTTGGATAGATGAAGAGACAATTGGCCTACTAATTGGGATGATGGTAATTGTTGATATCCTCGGAAAGACAGGAGTTTTCGAATGGGCCGCGGTACAGGCATATGCTTTAAGCGGCGGTTCCATCTGGAGATTATCGATTATACTCTGTACAATAACAGCTGTTTTCTCAGCATTTTTGGATAATGTGACCACGATACTCCTAATTGTCCCTGTTACAATACAGATAGCTAAGGTTCTGAATCTAGAGCCAATACCCTTGATAATAGCGGAAGTAATGTTCTCAAACATTGGAGGGGCGGCAACACAAATTGGAGATCCCCCTAACATCATAATTGGAGCACAACTGTCATCCCAGGCACTTTCCGACAATGTTATTCTTGCAGATCAAGGAATAGCTTTCATCGACTTCATCATCCACGTTGGTCCTGCTGTAATAATCGCTATGGCACCCTCATTCTGGCTCCTATCCAAGTTGGAATCTGAAGGTCTCTCAGGAGAGAGGCATCGCAATCTAGACCTTCTACGACTTAGGTACAATATCAGGGATGCAGAACTATTGAAGAAATCAGGATTCATCTTGATTCTAGTTATTCTGGCGTTCTTCGCCCATTCTAGCTTTCCTCATCCTATCTTCACAGTAGCCACCATAGCGCTCGGCGGGGCTGTTCTCATGCTCCTAGTTACTTCTCCACATCATGTTGAAGGGCCGCTTGAAGCAGTAGAGTGGACAACTATAATTTTCTTTGCAGGGCTTTTCATCATGATTCATGGTCTAGAATATATGGGCCTTATTGATGCAATAGCTACTGGTATTTCCGATGCTATATCACAAGCCTCAGAGGAAAATAGGCTGATGGTCGCTGTCCTACTGCTCCTTTGGGTATCGGCAATTGCGTCTGCCTTTATCGACAACATACCCTACACGGCAACTATGGTACCAGTAGTAATAGAGCTTGCAAGTGATCCAGAACTCAATTTACAACTAGGTCCACTGGCATGGGCACTAGCTCTCGGTGCCTGCTTGGGAGGAAACGGTACGATTATCGGCGCCTCAGCTAACGTTGTGGCAGCAGGACTGGCAGAGGAAGCAGGTCATGATATCTCATTCAATAGATTCTTCAAGACAGGTTTCCCAATAATGTTGCTAAGCGTGGCCCTTGCTACTGTATATGCCGTAGTTAGGTATGCAGTGGACTGGCCAAATGAGATGGTCAAATGGGTAATCATAGGTGCAATGATGATAGCATCACTTTCACTTCTGCCATCGATTTACGGAAACGCCCCTACAGAAAGCGCGCACTATGAGGCAGAGTAGGAGAATTACTGCGACAGCATCAAGGGATATTGCCTTGAGCCACTATTATGAGGGTGTGCGAGGTATGTGGTATGGCCACTAGATCTGGTATTTGTCTGACCTGCGGGACCGAAGAAAATGAAGAAAATATTTCTGGCGTAACAAATATTCTTCATAACCAGGAATCCCAGAAAACTACACTACCATTTGATCTTCAGGAGTCAAACAAGAGAAAACTCGAAACCCCTGTTTTTGGACTCGAAGCCTCCCCGGTATATCATCAGAAGGAGAAGAAAGTAGAAAACGGTGAAAAATCAGGTTTTTTGGATAATATTCCATTTGGAATCAAGGATGCTCCAAAATCCTCTATTCCAGGAGGGTTAATATTTGGACTCTCAGATACTCCAGATAGTGAAGAATAACCGTGCTACTGAGAGATGTTTTCGCTGGCTAATGAAAGCTAACTTTCCCGGTTACTTCAAATACCGAATGTAGGTCGCGGGGATGCTTAGAGTGCTCCTTGGTACAGTCGTGTATCAGGGTAAGAAGGTTGAGGCCGTTACGCCCTGCGGGGAGACGTAGTGGTCAGAGAAACCTGAATTGATATGCCTGGAATACCAGAGGAACCACCTCTTCACTTGTGGAGAGGCGGTTAAAACTCACACAGGTGGGTATGTGGAATCACAATGATGCTACAACCCGACTGGGGGATGGCTCGGCTCGAGAGCCGACGAAGGTCGTGACAAGCTGCGATAAGTCGCGGGGAGAGGCATGAATCTCATGGATCCGCGAATTGCTGAATTGGACCTCCTGGCACTCAGTGCCATTCCTCGATATAAAGAAGGAAAGGGAACCCCCCGAACTGAAGCATCTCAGTAGGGGGAGGAATAGAAATCAAAAGAGATTCCGTTAGTAGTGGCGAATGAAAACGGAATAGGACAAACCGAATCCCCTTGGGAAACCTTGGGGAGATGTGGGGTATGGATCGTCTGTAGCCTAATTCTAGGAAGTGGAAGTCGTCCTGGGACGGCGCACCATAGAGGGTGAAAGTCCCGTACACGTACTAGTTATGGCCAAGTGATGAATCCAGAGTAGCGTGCGTTGGATATCGCGCGTGAATGTGGGAGGCAGTTACTTCCAATCCTAAATACTACTCGAGACCGATAGTTGACAAGTAGCGTGAGCGAAAGCTGAAAAGTATCCTTAGCGGGATGTGAAAAGATCCTGAAACCAGTCGGGAACAAGCTGAATAGGCGTGAAAGCGAAGATATGAGCAGCGTCTATTCGTGCGTTTCGAAAAATGCCCCTGGGAGTTCTGATCATTGGCGAGGTTAAGCAGTAGATCTGCGTAGCCGTAGGGAAACCGAATAGTCCGCAGCCGCAAGGCGAGGGACTGGGTGTGCTCGCCCGGAGTCAATGGTGGGAGACCTGAAGCCCGTCGATCTATGCCTGACCAGATTGAAGCCCGGTGAAAACTGGGTGGAGGATCAAACCGTTGCTGATGTGCAAATCGCTCGGATGAGTTTGGTATAGGGGTGAAAGTCCAATCGAGATGGGCAATAGCAGGTTCCGCGCGAGACTACTCGTAGGTAGATCTCTGTGAAGGTAGAATGCGATGTAGAGCACTGATTGTATGTTTAGGGGGAGCAATCCCTCGGCACGCTGTCAAACTCCGAAGTTGTGTTCGCCGTAGAAGCAGGGAGTGAGCCACGGTGGGTAAGCTACCGTGACGAAAGGTGAATAAACCAGCTCAGCGTTAAGGTCCCAAAATTTCAGTTAAGTGTTAATCACAAACGGCGTCCGTGGCCGAAGACAACCAGAAGGTGGGCTTAGAAGCAGCCATCCTTGAAAGAGTTCGTAACAGATCACTGGTCAAGTTTGCGGGCCCGTAAAATGGACGGGGCTCAAACTGAATACCGATACGCTGACCCTCCGAAAGGAGATGGGGTAGCGCGGCGATGTGCTCGGGTAGAAGCGAGGTCGTAAGGTCTCGTGGACCGTGTACATATGAGAATCCAGGGAAGAGTAGCAGCATAGTGTGGTGAGAATCCGCACCACCGAAGGGGTAAGGGTTCCTCGGCAATGTTTTTCAGCCGAGGGTTAGCCGGTCCTAAGGGCATTCTTAACCGAAATGTCCGAATGGGAAATGCGTTAATATTCGTATGCCCCTCTACAATATATGGTGACGGCTCGGGCTAGTTCGTGCATTCCTGTCATGGGATGTCGAAGCGTTCGATAACCGATCTGAGAACCGTCATGGTGAGAAGATTGGGAAGGCGTGAGCAAAAGACGAATGATGCCTGGGTCCCATGAAAAGCCGTAGAGGTGACCGTACCTAGAACTGACACAGGTACCCAAGGTGAGTAGCCTAAGGTGTGACGGGCAAAGTACCGCGAAGGAACTCGGCAAAATCGCTCTGTAACTTCGGGAGAAGGAGTGCCAGCTTAGAGATAAGCTGGTCGCAGTAACAAGGGGACTCCGACTGTTTAATAAAAACATAGGCGACTGCTAGATCGAAAGGTTGTGTATAGTCGCTGAATCCTGCTCAGTGCTGGTATCTGAAATCGGGTTACAACCTGACGAAGGACCGGTAAAC
>DALC01000050.1 GCA_002499325.1 Euryarchaeota archaeon UBA538 | reverse complement strand
TAACGAATCAGCAAATTCTACAGAAATCATTCAGAATAATATTTTGGGCGATTCTAGGAAAACTATAGGTCTGAGGAATAAAATAGAATCATCAGAACCTGAGATTAAAGAAAATGTCACAAGTAAAAAAGCTCAAGACATAATTGACAAAAGTAGAGCGAGGGCTATGGAATCCTTAGTAAAGAAGGCCATAACTCCCGATCCTGCAGAAAAGCAAATAGTACCTGCCCCACCTAAGAAAAGAGTTAGGAAGGCTAAGAATTCTTTCCAGCCCGCAGAAAGAAAAAGGAGACTTGATAGAAGTCGACATATGGAATACAAATACGAAGTTAGGAGACTATTAGTCGAGTTAAATGTTGATGAAGAACACCGATCTAGCCTACTAGGTACTATCTGGGCTAAGGGTGAAAGGCAAACAGTATCTGATGCTAAAGACTTCTTGTTTACAAAGCACTCAGAGGGCGTCATTGATGAACATCAGCTAGAGACTCTCAATAAGGTCGTAGATGGATATACGGTTAGACGCTGAATACGTATAATTCATTTCCTCCTCCCTGTTGGATTATACTCGGGTGTATCCGAGGTAATGCTAATGGATGAAATTGTGAAGGCTGGAAAACCACCGTACACTAGTGGCATATATCCCGACATGTATAGGACTAGGCTTTGGACAATGAGGCAATATGCAGGGTTTTCTACTGCTAAACAGACTAATGAAAGATTCAGATTATTACTAGAACAGGGTCAGACCGGCCTTTCTGTTGCATTTGATTTACCCACCCAACTAGGTCTTGACTCGGATAATAATAAGTCATTAGGAGAAGTTGGGAAAGTAGGCGTACCAATAGACTCTATTTCAGACATGAGATTATTATTTGACGGAATAGATCTTTCTACCGTTTCAACATCAATGACAATCAATGCCCCAGCCACAACCTTGCTTGCATTGTATGTTGCAGTTGCCGATGAGCAGGGAGTAGACAGGAAATATCTCAGAGGAACAGTTCAGAATGATATTCTCAAAGAATATATTGCGCGGGGACTCTACATTTATCCTCCTGAGGCATCTATGAGATTGACATCTGATCTGATGAAATGGTGCTCCAGAAATGCCCCGTCCTGGAATACTATCTCAGTAAGTGGATACCATATGAGGGAGGCTGGTTGTACTGCTGTTGAAGAAGTAGCCCTAACTATTCTGAATGGTATTGAATATGTTAAAAATGCCATTGATAGTGGAATGTCGGTAGACGACTTTGCACCTAGAATCTCATTCTTTTTTGCTTGCCAAAATAATATTTTAGAAGAAATCTCAAAATTCCGTGCTGCTAGGGAAATTTGGTATGAATTGATAACCAATAGATTCAATCCTAAAAATCCAAAATCTGCCATGCTCAGATTCCACACACAAACTGCAGGAGCTACCCTAACTGCCCAGCAACCCTTCAACAACATAGTAAGAGTATCCTATCAAGCACTTTCAGCAGTTTTAGGGGGCACTCAATCACTCCACACTAACAGCTATGATGAGGCCATAGGGCTACCAACACGCGAGGCTGTTACGATCGCTCTGAGAACGCAGCAAATATTGGCCTCTGAAACAGGAGTTGCAAAACACATTGACCCCCTTGCCGGCTCGTATGTAATCGAAGAAATGACGTCAGATATTGTCAAAAAATCCTTCGAATTAATAGAAAAGATAGAGTCACATGGAGGAGCATTATCGGGAGTTAGATCGGGTATACAACAGAGGATGATTCATGAGAGTGCATGGAAACATCTCAATTCTCTAGAGGACGGCTCAACTAAGGTCATTGGAGTTAACGTCAATCAGCAACAAGAGGAGTCTATTGAAGGCCAGATACTGGACCCGAAGCTTGCTGAGGACCAGGTATTATCACTGAAAAAATTTAGATCCGAGAGGAATAATGAATATGTAAAGAAATCACTGGATAAACTCAGAATAGCTTGCCAAACAGATGACAATCTAATGGACTTCATCATAGATGCAGTCAAATCTAATTGTACTGTGGGTGAAATAAATGAAGTACTTAGTGACTCATTCGGTACATGGGTGTCTCCAAGCGGTGTTTAGATGACTAAAATAGACCATATTGGTATCGCTACTAATTCAATCCCTGACTCTATTCCGTTCTGGGAAGCTCTAGGATTCACCCCTTCTGGAGGTGGGCTAGTAGAAGATCAAGGCGTGAAAGTTAGGTATTTAATTAACGAATCTGATACCCGGATCGAATTGCTAGAGCCAACATCATCCAGTACACCTGTTGGTAAATTTATTCAGAAGAAGGGAGTAGGAATTCAACAGTTAGCAATATCTGTCGATGACGTTTCAGAAACCATATCCAAACTCTTAGAAATGGGCATCAAGATGATCAATACCGTGCCTCAAATAGGCCATGGAGGAAATAAAATAGCGTTTGTCCATCCGTCATCTTCAGGCGGGGTACTGATAGAGCTAGTCGAGTACGTTTGAAAATCATCAAAAAGCCAACTATGTTCGGAACTCCATGATTACTTCAATAAACAGCGTTACTGGTCAAGAGACACGTATCTCTAGTGAGATTACTCAAGAGGTTGAATTTCTATCTGCAACACTCAGCCTTCTCAGGGATTCAGAAAAGATTTCCAATGATGAGTTTTTAGAAGCCGGCTTAATACAAGGTGGCTTGAATCTTCTATCTGCTATGATTTCTAACGGTGTTGAAGCTGAAGAATTAGAGATCCAAATTACTTCTTTGAAAGATCGAGCACTACTAATCTGTCAAAGATTTCCAAACTTGGATGAGAAAATTGAGAGTATGAGATTGCCTATCTCCAGAGATTCCTAGTGGATGGGAACTCTTCATTACAATATTCATACACTTCGGAATAGAAATTCTTTACTTTTTCCTCTATTTCATGATTAACTGTGGTAGGAGATTTTGTCTTATTCACCTTAACGGACGCAAAATCATACTTTGCCTTTATACCAACAAAATTAGATACATTATCAATCTTATCCGAATCGAACATTTCTTCGTAAATACCGATGTAGATATCCTCTCGATCGAACACCCCTCTGACTGACTCAATCGTCTTATCGTACCTCGTTCTGATTGTACAATGCTCACTCTTGTAATACTGTTCTAAGGCTTGTAAAAAATCCGTCTCTCCATTTTCTATGCCTTCGTCATAGTTTTTCCTATCTAGATTGTACCTTACAGCGCTCTTTATTCTATCGACAGGATCCCTCAATAACATTACTGCCTTGCAATCAATATCCCTTTGTTTGAACCCCGAGTAAATACTACTTAGCCTTGATTTTTGTAGACCGCTATACGATGGAGTAATATCTGCAGTAATGGTTACAGTATCAGAAAAAATAGATTCAAAATAATCAAAATATGATTCATTATCTGTCTGCATATGATATCTCAGGTAATTGCTCTTATCTAACATATTACGTATTAATCCGGGCCTTTTTACTGTGTTATAACTCATAATTGGTATATCTATCGCATCCCAAATATGGTATTCTTTTAGTTCACCTCCATCAAACTTTTCAGATTGCTGTAAGTAACGATATAACCAACTCGTTCCACATTTTTGAAACCCCAGTCCCAAAACAAAAGTATTCTTCGACTTCGTAGGTTCCACTAACTTCCCCGATTAGCGAAGCGATAACTACTATTTTAACTAATAATTATAATAGCGAGGTATTACTCAAGGAATATTTATTAAAACTAGCCACTGGGAATTTACATGCCTAAGGTCAGTCTTGACATGCCAAACCAGATATTACTGGACCTCAAGATGCATGTTGGTGATGATAAGAAATTCGTTAGTGTGGCAGATGCCATTAGAACAGCATGTAGAAAGTTGCTAGATCAACTCGACACAATAGACGAAAGACACGGGAGATTTAACAATGACAACCAGAGATGAAGCAGTAGAAGCTGTTGAAAAATTGGTTAGATATGTTGAGTCAGTTAATGGTGATCTTAGAGAGGGGCTAATTGATACACCGCAAAGAGTCATTAATTCATACGAAGAAATATATTCAGGATACTCATTAAAACCAAGTGAAATCCTAGACTCCACATTCAATGGAGAAGACTATGATGGCATAGTTCTTCTGAAAAATATTGAGTTTCACAGTACATGCGAACATCATCTCCAACCGTTCAGTGGCAAGGCCCATATCGCGTATATCCCAGTCGATAGAATCGTCGGGATCAGTAAATTAGCTAGGTTACTAGATTGCCACAGTAAAAGATTACAGAACCAGGAAAGGATTACTAAATCCATAGCTGACGATATTATGGAACATCTAAAACCACTTGGTTGCGCTGTAATTGTAGAGGCAAAGCACGGTTGTATGACATGCAGGGGAGTCTCTAAGCAGAACGCCTTCATGACTACCAGTTCCATGAAAGGGGTATTTTTCGACAATGCAGAGGCTAGAAATGAGCTGTTTCAATTAATCAATAACTAGTTGGATGATATAATGATAAAATATCCAGTAGTAGAAATCTTTCATTCGGTTCAAGGTGAGGGATTTCATTCGGGTGTACCACATGTATTCATAAGATTTGGAAACTGTAACCTAAGATGCGAGTGGTGCGATACTGATTTCCTGAAATATGAGGAATTATCGTTAGATGAAATTACAGAAAAGGTACTTTCATTTGGATGCAAGAGGGTAATATTCACGGGTGGAGAACCAGCCTTACAAGATCTAAAGACCAT
>DALC01000013.1 GCA_002499325.1 Euryarchaeota archaeon UBA538 | reverse complement strand
GTTTCACTGTGGCCAAAGTATGGAAAAACTGTGCTACAGGGGCTGTATGGACTTAGCGATGAGGACTCTGTGGAGATACTTGAGAGACAATCAAGGAGGAAGCAGGGGTTCGGTGCATTCCTCAGAGAGCTTGGGGAGTCCTTGGATACAGAGATGAGGCTCAAAAGGTTGCCTTGGGAAAACGAGGAGCTCCCTCCTCCTCTCAGAATGGCCGATAGCTTGGTCAGAAAGGCAGTGGGAGATGGAGTCTCCTCCACTGTATCTTTAGCAAGGAAGGGAAAAGGACTTGACTCCTCTATGGGTTGGGCTTGGTTAGTGGTTCACAACAGGACCGAGTCAGACGCGTGGAGGTTCGATGAGACCATCAGAGACAAGGGGGGAGACTGGGTTCCAGCACTGCAGGCACTCTGGGATGCCGCAGAAGATCTGCTTCTGAATGATATCGAGGAAGCAGAGGAAGACTACACCAACGCGATGAAGTGGTTAGCTGAGTCTAGTGGGGTTACCGAATTCCGTTGAAGCAACGGAAAGGCAACTATGAATAGTCTATTTATAGGTCAATTTTATTATCATGTAGGTTAACCATTGGTTATGTCAAGAAATCTGACACCGATAATGCTTGTAATTGGACCGTTGATGCTGGTGGGGGCCTTCTTTAGCTGGCCCCTCCAGAACGAAGTTGGGATGGAGGCTGTTGAGCTTCTGAGGGACGACGCGTCAATTGTCCTGGCCGCGGTTGGGGTTCTGGGAATGTCCCTGATGTTCGGTGGACTACACCTGCTCTCAATGGATATGAAGAAGGGCGCTGACAGGATGTCGACCCAGCTACTCAACATGGCCGATCTGTTCATCTTCGGGACATTCGGCCTTTTCCTTTCTGGATTAGGTGCACAAACAGCAGTAATCCTACTCACCAATGACACTACCGCGGTATACGAAGACCAGGCTACGAGAGAAGCTGTGGCCCTGATGGTATTCAATGCTGGAAATGGGCTCTGGGCCCTTACACCCGTGGCATGGGGGCTTGCGATGATCAGTATGGGGCTGGCTCACGTCGGCCTTAAGGTACCAGAGGGATTGTCGGAGGGCGCGTTCTTCATGCTCATGCCTGTGGGCTTTGCGAACACGCTTCTCCCCCTGATACAAGATGCTGAACAGGCTGAGTTCCAAATCGTGTTTCCACTTACTATGGCGCTTTATATCGCCCTTGGCGGATTGATGCTCAGTGGCAGCATTGACGAGCCTGGATCTGAATAGGGTAACTTAGTGTGGCAAAGCTATCCATATCGCCACTGCGAAGAGCGATAGCCCCATGATGTAATTCAAGACTCTTGCAGACTCTGGAGTACTGAAGGCCCTCCTGAGAACCGTTCCGAACGCCGCCCATGTCATCACTGCGGGAAGCCCGCAGGCGAGGTTCAGCAAAACCAACAACACCTTTCCGGTGAATCCGGTGCCGAATAGGGTTCCAAACGACGTCATTAGGACCAGGAAGTGGATCCATGCCTTGCCGTTGACTACTTGGATTGTCGCACCAGTCACGAAACCAAGTCTTTCCGAGGCTTCTTCGTTCTGCTCAATAGTATTCGAAGTGGCTATTTTGTATGAAAGATAGGCGATATAAGCGGCGCCTACATATGTTAGTAAATCGAATACAGTCTGGTTCTCCTCGATGAGGTCGGTGGCTACTGCTACGAATAGGCCCAAGGTTGACCAGCCGAATGCCATACCGGAAATCAGAATGAGCGTTCCACGAAAACCATGTTGGGAACCATGAGCCGCGCAAAGAACATTGTTTGGGCCTGGACTGAAGCACATTGGTATTATGAAGGCCAGACTGGCAATCAGCAGTTCAATATCCATCAAGGACACCTAAGCTCTGGACAGTAGTAGCTCTCTGGCAGACTCTAGTCCCTTCTCTATATCGGACCACAGATCTTCGACCCCCTCGATACCAATGCTCATCCTAACGAAACCCGGTACAACCCCTGCCTCATGTCTGACTTCTTCAGGCACAAACATGTGACTCGAGTTGAAAGGACATTCTACGAGGCTTTCTACTCCTCCGAGACTGGTTGCCTCGAAGATGATATCCAGGGACCTCATGAACTTTAGAGCAGAGTCATCACCTCCCTTGATGACGAATGCAAGCATACCGCTTCCCCTCGGCATCGTTCTGTTGGCTATCTCGAAGTCTGGATGGCTTTCCAGAGACGTGTGTATGACCTTCTCTACCATATCATGACTCTCCAGTCTCTTTGCAATATCAGCAGCGTTTGATGCGTGTATCGGCATCCTTGCATGTAGAGTTCTCATCCCCCTTTCAAGGAGATAGCACATGTGTGGATCAGCGGCTCCCCCGAGGTAAATTTTAGTATGGAAGATTTCAGCCAACAGTTGCTTCTTTCCTGCTACAAAGCCCGCAGTTAAATCTGCGTGACCCCCAAGATATTTGGTTCCCGAGTGAATCACGATATCGAAGCCCATTTTGATTGGGTTACATGACCAGGGAGACGCGAACGTATTGTCCACTACAGAAACTAATCCATTTTTGTTAGCGATCTCGGCGATTGCATTAAGGTCACAAACCTTCATTGTGGGATTAGTCATTGTCTCTGCGTAGAGTACCTTGGTGTTTTCCTGGATTGCTTGTTCGTAACTTGATGGATCCCTAATGTCAGCCATTGTGACCTCGATTCCCATTCTTGGTAGTATCTCGGTTAGAAGCGCGTATGTGCCACCATAACAATCGGGTGTTGCCACAATATGATCTCCTGTGGAAAGCAGTGTCATCAGGGTGGTAGATATAGCAGCCATACCACTTGAGAATACTTCTGCGTCCTCTGCGCCTTCCAGTGAAGCTAACTTAGCGGAAACTACCTCTGAATTTACACTTGATATTCTGGAGTAGACTGGTCCAGTATGATGCAGCCCGTCGGCCCAGCCCTGATACTTCTCGTCCGTGAGCCTGTAGGTTGATGTCAAGAAAATCGGAGTGGTCGCCGAGCCCTCTACCTCTACCATTCCAGAATGTACCGCTTTGGTAGAGAACTCCTTGTCTTTGTCACTGGCGTCCATAGCGATGCGAGAGTATATCTGGTCATCAACTCTGCGCTTTGCTATGGACGTGCAGCTCTACTATTCATTGATTATGGGAATCTATGTGATGTTTGTTCTATATTCAACAAAGGTTCCGTACAGAATGATGGTCGAAAGAGGCGTGGAAGATATTCGCGCAGTATACTACAATAGGAAGATTGTGCATATGTTCGCCGGGGGGGTCGGATCTCTTTGCGTGCCGTTTCTCTTCACTGACTTCTGGTACCCGATGGTCTGTGGAATTATACTAACGATATTCACTTACATCGCCCATGTTTCTGGAAGGAGGATGTACTGGTTTCAGACGGAACAGAATCAGAATGATGTGAAGTTCTCACTGATGTGGTGGGTTTCGATCACTGTAATTTGGGCATTGGTTGGCGATCCATGGTTAGCAATCATTCCTTCGCTATTCATGGCATTCGGAGATGGAATCACAGGCGTTGTTAGGAATCTCGTTGTAAGAAAGAGGTCGAAGAGCCCCATAGGAAATGTCTTCATGTTCATTGTTAGCGCCCCTTTGGGGTGGTATGTAGGAGGACTTGGAGATCCTTCTCTACCTGGTTGGGGACTGATAGCTGCTGCTGTAGCTACGTTTGTAGAGAGATACGAATTCGGCCCCATCGATGACAATATACTAATCACTGTGTTCTCAACTGTCGTTCTGATGGTCGGTGTTTATTCGGGTCCTCTGTTCTGAGAGTTCCTCTGTCTCTGGGCCTCTACAGCCACGGCACTCAACGGGGCCTGGAGGTTGAACGAAGGGACGAATCCGGTCATTGGAATCCGGATTATCTCATCCGAATATTCGAGAATTTCTTTCGAAATTCCTTTCTTCTCTCCCCCTACTATGAGTACTATGTTTCCTGTGAGATCAGTTTCCCATGGGCTCTTGGTCCCAGTGTCCTCGACTGAAATAATCCTGAAGCCGGCCTTCTTGGCTTTTTTCACAGCCCGGAGGCCGTCCCCCCAATGAACGGGAATGAATCTGTGGGCCTTCATTGATGCTCTTTTTGCCGCCTTCCTCTCTGTGTTAGATAATTCAGCATCCACAATTACTGCGTCTGCTCCAGAAACCTCTGCAGTTCTGATGCAGAAGCCAATGTTGACAGGATATGCGGCTCCTGCTAAAAGCCATATTAATCCTCCTGCTTCGATACTCTCGTCGAGATCTAGGGTTGGATCTCTACCAACCAGTGCCAGAATTTCAGGGACCCCCTCTGAGTTATCTCGTGACATTCTCCATATGTCATTATCAGAGCCCCTGATGATACGTATCCCCCTATCACTGACTATTGTCATGATCTTTGCCAGCTGTTCGCTTTTCGCCCCTCTCTTGACTAGTACGAGTCGGATATCCTCATTTTCCTTAAGGGACGCGAAAACCTCTGTTATACCACACCTTTGCATCATACACGTCGCCCCTATTGTCTTCCTATCACGCCTACTACATTGAGGCAGACAGCCACTGTAGGACCTATCATCACAGCGAAAATAACCGTTCCTATCCCTACAGTCCCTCCCAGAGACCAGCCTATGACCACTACTGTTATTTCTATTGCCGCTCTGACGTTGCCTATCGGATATCCAGAAACCCTATGCATTCCTGTCATCCAACCATCTCTAGGCCCGGGACCTAGGTTCGCTGTCAGATAAATCCCACTGCCTATCCCCACCAAGGCAATCCCCCCAATGACCTGTAGCAAGGATTCAAACCC
>DALC01000006.1:4844-5664 GCA_002499325.1 Euryarchaeota archaeon UBA538 | reverse complement strand
CCAAGTAACGTCGGCAAGATGTCCTATGACCCTTCAAGAGGCGTTCTATGGTCAGCTCCCGATAGCATGGTCACGCCTTTGTCTGTTCAGACACAGTCTGTAACCGCTGCCGTAACGGAGCTGAACATAGATTTCGAGATTTCATGGGATTACGCCTGGGAAGATGGACAGCCGTCCTGTAAACCCAGCGTTTCGATATTAGATGATTTGAATACCGTTGCCTACCAGAATAACATTGGGGAGCTATCATGGCTATTAGATAACCAATTCCTAGCTATTCCTGACTCTATGACCGATCTTACATCCCCCATTATGGATCAGGTGGGGGACCAGCTCTTCCTCAGGCAAGGAGATGAATTCATGGTCACTGGTTCATTGATGTATGCAGGCTCGGGAATGCCGATAAACAGTATACCAGATGACCTGAAGGTCGAAGCACTCGTAATCTACGGATCACAGCAAATCACTAGTGAAACAGAGTTGGCCGAGGATTCGACGTTCTCAATTGTCGTGACTCTTCCAGACAGGGTCCCTCTAGATCCTACGATGGCAGTTTCTTTGAATGTCTTAAACGTCCCAGGACTGGGAGGATCAACAGCAAATTCGGATTATTCGATAGTTGTCGATAGTAGGGCGCCAACAGCTCTATTCGATCAGCTCAAGTATCCTGACTCCTCTCTAACAATAATCGAGTCAGATATGGTAGACGACGTTAAAGTAACAGTCACAATGAACGACCAGATAGGCATGCAAGATGGGCCACTCCAGGTTTCTTGGGTCTACATGAGAGGCAACTCACCGGTCACTGGTACCGAAGACA
>DALC01000006.1:0-4442 GCA_002499325.1 Euryarchaeota archaeon UBA538 | reverse complement strand
GATCTGACTCCAAAAAATGGAATGTCAATCGAGGCGGGAGATTCGATCTCCTTCTGGATTACGTCCACTGACAAGGCAGGCAATGAAGTATCTGGTCTCGGAAGTGAATCTATCCCAAGGGCACCCGCATTGAGGATAATGGAGTTCATTGGCGAATATGTGAGATCTGTATCCTCACCCAGCGCACCTCTGATGAATGAGATTGTTACAATCGAGACATTTTGGGAAAACACAGGCAAGAGAGACGGAACATTGGTTGTTGGTCTCTACGAGCTAATCTATGAGGTAGATGAGAATGGACAGTCTTCCGAGAGATGGAAGGAATCACTCACTACAGCCCAGACTCCTAACTTGGAGATACCACTGGAGGCAGAAGCCACCAGCGTAAGGGTCACATTCAGGTGGGAAGCAACATCTCCTGGCCAGCCCAATCTATATCTCGTTACTGACATTGATGGAGATGGTTCCATCGGAGAGTCTGATTTCTATGCCGCAGATATCGCTATTGGTGGAATTAGCGTAGTTCCGCCCCCTCCAGAGGACGAAGGGTCTTCGGACAGTGCGATAATGATGATAGGTGCAATTGCCGTAATCGCTGTAGCCGCCATAGGCTTCCTGATTAGTCGAAGAGGGAGTGAAGATGACGTCTACTACGACGATGATGATTACGAATACTATGAGGAAGAAGACGAGTACTAGCGACTTTTTGTTTGTCATGCGGAAAACGGCGTCATAACCCTTTCACAACCTCTTGTATTTATAGGCCAAATCATGGTTTTCACCTCGAGGGAATTCCCTCAGGTGGGATGCGTGGTAGCAATGGACGATAGTTTATCTTTGGAAGAGCTTAGGGAAGAAGTTGATGATCTTAGACAGTTAGTCAAGACACTGTTGACCATCATAATGGAAGAGGCCGATGGAGTTCAAACTGGCTCCGCACCCTCAATTCCCGATCAGCCAAAGCGCGGATACTGTATGTGATCAATATTCCACAGGCTCCGGATCCACTGTTCTCCACATGAAACAGCAGGCCACAGTACGCCATGGCTTCCACTTCTCTGAAATAGCATATAACTCCTCTCTGGACATCCTTTCTCCAGAGTTGTATGATTTTTCAATCCCCCTAATCATTCCTATGTCTCCGATTGGAAAGACATCAGGACGAAGCATGGTGAAAATCAGAATCATCTCTGCAGTCCATTTTCCTACTCCCCTTAATTTGATCAATTCCTGTATTATTTCTTCATCACTCATCTCTTTCCACTTCAAAGAATGATAATCTGGCCAAGATTCAGATATTCCTATTACATACTCGGCCTTTCTCTTGGACAGGCCACAGCTTCTCAATTCTTCAATATCTGCTGATAGAATATTCTTGGGTTCGATATCTCCAATTCTCTCGCAGAATCTAGACCAAACTGTGGAAGCCGCCTTGACAGAAATTTGTTGGCCGATCACCGATCTAATCAATGTGTAAAATAAATCCCCTCTAGATACCAATTCTAGATCATCGAATTCATTGATTATCCCTTGGAGCACATCGTCCTTTCTAGACAGCTCTTTTTTAGCCAAATCCCAATATTCCGGCCTGTCTCCCTGTAGTGGCATGACACTTGGAGTGCCTAATGGTTCAAGACTACTGGCCTTCTCCCATCTCCATGAAAGCAGAGAATGTAATAATTTCTGTAGCTGGACTTTGCACTGTCATCTTCCTGTTTTTGACTATCACATCAACAGAAACTGTCCAAGATGAGAATAATTGGCGGATATCTAGTGTCTGTCTGGATGATCATAACTCATTAGCCACTCACGAGCACGTACAACTAAACATCATTATCAACGGAACTCAAGTCGAAATCGGCCCAAATATTGGAATTGGAGAGCCAGGGTGTGATGGGATGAAGGGAATACATACACATGACGATTCAGGAAGGTTACACATCGAAACGCCGAGTCCGATGACTGCCCCATTGGGTGCGTTCTTCGAGATTTGGGGAGAGTCTTTCAGCGAGCAAGAGATATTGGGCCATTATGCAGACGACGAAAACGAGGTGGTTCTGAAGATCAATGGTGAAGTAAATTCACTATACGAGGAGTACCTGATGGAAGATGGTGATATTATCGATATCGAGTACCGTTCAAGATAATCATCCCTTGATGACAGATACCGGTCTCATCCTAGCAACTGGACGCGCTAGACCTGCACGATTGGTCAGGCTAATCACCTCATCAACATCTTTGTACGCTTCAGGGGCCTCCTCTGAAAGAACATTTGGGGTTTTTGCCCTAATGTGAATTCCCCTTTCTTCCAGCTCCGAAATCAGCAATTCAGAATCTACAGATGCCTTGGCCGCAGTTCTGGAAAGCCTCCTGCCGGCCCCATGACACGAAGAGGAAAAAGCATCATTGGCCCCGTTTACAGGACCTGCCATGACCCACGATGCCGTGCCCATATCTCCTGGTACTAGAACAGGCTGGCCCAATGGGAAGCTGGAAGATAATTCAGGATGATTGCCTCCCAACGCCCTAGTGGCCCCCTTCCTATGGACGCAACAATCACACCTACATCCTCCGACATGGTGCTCCTCTATCTTTGCAATATTATGACTGACATCATAAACCACGTCCAATTCTCCATCCACCGAATACTCATTTCTCAGGACATCACGGAGCCTCTGAGTTAGTGCCGACCTATTTGCAAATGCGAAATTTCCGGCAGCATTCATCGCATCGAAATAGCTCTCGCCTTCAGAACTGTGAATTGGTGCGGAAGCTAGTTGCCTATCAGGGACAGAAAAGCCCCATTTTTCAGAAAACCAAGTATCTCCTCTCTTGGAGTAATTAGATTCAATATTCGCTACATGCTCAGAACAGACTTGATGGCCAAGACCTCTTGATCCAGAATGAATCATGGCTGTTACCTGGCCTATCCTCAAGCCGAAAGCCCTCGCCGCTTCTTCATCAACAATCCTGTCAACCACCTGTAACTCCAAGAAATGATTCCCGGAGCCCAACGTTCCGAGAGAGCTCAAACCCCTTTTCATCGCCTTTTTTCCAACATTCCTATTCTCGCTGTCAAGCAAGCCGTTTGATTCAATACATGATAAGTCTCTAGCCTCAGCTAGGCCCAAGTCAACCGCCGCAGAAGCTCCGCCAGCTAGGATATCATCTAATTCTTTATCCCGTAGAGAAACGCCACCCTTCCTACTTGCTCCTGCTGGTATTTTCATTGAAAGCTCCTCAGCCAGGTGTTTAGGATCAATTTCTGAGATATGAAGATCAGTAGAGCATAATCTCACTCCGCAATTTATGTCAAAGCCAACACCACCGGGAGAAATTGAACCTCCTTGCTCCCCCCAATTAACATCGGTGGCAACCACCCCCCCTATTGGGAATCCATATCCAAAATGCCAATCTGCCATGGCCCATGCTTCTCCAACGATACCTGGTAGGCTGGCAGTATTCACTAGCTGGGTGGGGGACCTATCATCAGTATGTCCAGACATGTGATTCTCATCCGAAACCAGTATCGCATCTGTAAGCATACTACCGTGTTTTGAGATCCTAATTCTCCCAGGCCCATCTGGCTTCATATGCCTCTTCCATGGTGCCCCCATGGGCTTGGGTGGCATGCCTAACCTTTCAAATAGCCGTCACAATATAAACAATCGAATTCAAGTCAAACCCTTCAATGCGTGAGCGAGGATGGTGACAATGGGGTTCGGCGACATCAGTATTCCGTACTGGAAAGAATCCGGACACGTACTAAAAATATGTAAGGTAACAGGTTTAAGATTCTGGACCAGGGATATCAATAGGGAAACATGCGGAGATACCAATGAAGATCCATACACATTTATCGGAAATCCAATTATTGAAGGGTTCGAATCTAGGGGAAAGCAGCTCAAAGACGAGATGAGAGAGACGTTCCTGGGCTTCTTTGACTCTAAGGGGCATACCAGAATTGACCCATATCCGGTTATTGCCAGATGGAGAGACGATATCCATCTCACAATAGCCAGCATAGCTGATTTTCAGCCTCATGTGACTAGTGGCATGGTCCCTCCTCCAGCAAACCCTCTAGGGATCAGTCAGCCGTGTATCAGGCTAACAGACGTAGCCGCAGTAGGGCGCTCTGGTAGGCATCTTTCCACATTTGAAATGATGGCACATCACGCCTTCAACAGGCCGATGGATGGGAACGTTGTATACTGGATAGACCAATGTGTAAGATACTGTGATGAATTGCTAGTTGAAGAACTGGGTATCGAGTCAACTAGCATTACTTATGTCGAAAATCCATGGTCAGGGGGGGGAAATGCTGGACCAGCATTGGAAGTTATCGTGGGAGGATTAGAGCTGGCCACTTTGGTCTTTATGAATCTGGAAGAGGACGAAGAAGGGGAAATAACAATCAAGGGGCAGAAGTACAGTGAGATGAA
>DALC01000105.1 GCA_002499325.1 Euryarchaeota archaeon UBA538 | reverse complement strand
CCACCTTTTTTCCGGAGGTAGTATTATCCTGAGGTTAGGGGTTGCATAATTTTTCTCTTTATCTTCGAATAATGATAGATTGGAAGACCAAGGATCTTCAATAATCATCCAAATATCTCTTTCTGAGTCCCCTTTTGGAGAGACAATTTCCCCCTTAACCTCCCAAATTTTGCCTTTCAGAAATACTGGAGAGGTAAGGGCGCTTTCAAGATTTTTTTGTACCAGCCACGAGTCTAAATTTATCACTGCTTCTACAAGCCTTATCTCGCTACTTTCATATTCGGGTGATGGGGTTTCGGAATTGGTTTTGACTTCGTGTTCATCAGGGAGAGATACTTTTAGGTCACCGGAAAGTATTGCTTCACCAAACCAAACTGACATTTTACTGGGCCCCCATGCAACTACTTGTGAGTCGGCGGGGAATATAGTAGAGAGATCACCGGGAAGCTCCCTTTGACTGAGAAGCCAATGCCTGCCCGACGGCATGTCTACGCACCACCTCTCGAGCTCGGCTCTACTAATAGGGAGTATATCGGATGGGATATGCCAAACAGTAACGGGTGATCCTTTTACTTCACCAAATTCTGGTACCCTCTCTGCTACTCCAAGAAGTATGAAACCGGGAGTTGTTGTACCTCGAGGAGACTCATTTAGGCGTACTCCTCTAACTGCCAGGAGTTGTCTGACTGCATCTTCCACGCCATACAGAAGGAGTTTACAGACTTGAAACGTCCTATAGAATGAAGTTACAAGTGGGTCCTTTTAGAACTATCACAGATTATGCTGGAGAGTGAGAAGATCACTCTGTCCTGGGTCTACTACACATAGTGAGCTGACCGCGAAAGGCTTAGCACACGCGGAGCCTAATTGCCTATTCACCATTAACACCCTATGGACTGGGACTCCGGGATGAGAATTAGATAAATCGGACAGGAAACTTTCCGGGCAGTTAGCTGCGACTAAAACTAGCCTAGCTTCTCCTTTTGAACAGGCACCCATGGTTTCTCTCTGTCCAAATAAAATTTTTCCAGTACTCAGAGCCTGTTTTAGGTTTCTTGTTAGATCCATTTTTTCACCTCTATGCCTCGTCTGGGATATAGAACAGATCCACACTTCCCGTTCCCAGTGCTATTGGCTGTCCTACGACAATATTCTCAGTAACACCTCTCAACTCGTCTCTTTCTCCGATGATTCCAGCCCTTAGTAAGTGAGAAACTGTAACTTCGAAGGCGGACCTAGCAAGAATACTATGCTTAGTTCCGCTGACACCGTGCCTTCCAATAGCCCTTACCTCTCCACTGCTTGTCATGACATCTGATACTGTGATTAAGTGTCTAACATCAACATCTAGTCCAGCTCCCTCCATGGTATCTAGCATCTCATTAATTATGGCCTGTCTTGCGGCTTCTATTCCGAGAAAGGACTGTATTTCATTGATGTTGTTAGTGTAGGTTCTTGCCCTATCAACACCTGCGAACTCACTGACCTTAGCAAGGTTTGATCCGATCGTGGAGATGTAATACTCATCATTCTCTCCAGCTTGTACATTTGCCCTAACAACTCCTCTGATACCCTTCAATTGGAGTTTCTTGATTTTATCTTCAAGCTGGAGGAGGTCTGTATAGGTTGGCGGATCTGTGGCCAGTGTCTCTAAATCCTCTTTCTTAGCAACGCCTGGAATTATTTTCAGCTCGGATGGTTTATCATCGTTGTCGGATTGAATGTAGAGCCTGAGTGCTCTGCTGAGCTTGTCTTTGACTTCTGCCCCATTCATGTTCTTAAGTCTCATATTGGACTTGTTAAGCTTCAGACTAAGGTATCTCTGGGCGACTTCGACATCTATGTTAGCTATGTCGCTGGTTGTAGTAGCCTCTAGTCCAGCCGCAATCTCTCTGACTAGCTTTTCATTGGTCCTCAATGGTTTTCCTTTGGAGTTCTTCTCATTCAGGTAAATCCTCATAGTAGGAGTGTTAGGTGTTTTCCTTGCATCTACGATCTCAATAATTCTTGGAAGACCCTGTGTTACGTTGACAGTGGCTACACCAGCATAGTGGAATGTCCTCATAGTCATTTGAGTACCAGGTTCTCCGATTGACTGAGCGGTGGTTATTCCGACGGCCTCATGTGGATCAGCTCTTGAAGTCACTAATGATTCACTGGCTGAATTGATCACTTTCCTAGCCTTCGCAGGTGTTATTTTTTTCAAACCTCTAGCTCTGATTCCCTCTGTTAAATCCATAATCATCCTAGGAGTAAGGCTGACGTTTGCATCCACGGAAGCAGATAGAAGATGTTGGTATATCTCATCTTGATGGTCAACATCTCTGAGTATCTGAGACAGCTTGAAGTCGTCGTTAAATCCTTCTAAAGGAAGCATTGATTTCCTTCTTCTTCTAGATGCTGCTGACTTTCTCCTGACAACGGTTTTCTCAGTAGAAGCGGCAGCGCTCCTAGCTGATTTTGAGGATGCCGCCATTAAGTCGCTAATTCTCTGAGCAGTACCTGAGTCGATGCCACAAATCTGTGCTATTTGACCTGGTGTTAGAACTTTGACATCATCCCACTTCCGGTCATCAGCAAGCTTGTGAGCATACTCCTCATCAATTTGCAAATCCATTAGTTTCTTCTTTGTTGCACTCTTGACGACCATCAGTTCTCACCTCCTAATGCGTCATCGAGTACCATCGTTACATCAAATGGCTTCCCTCCACGGCTTCGGGCTGGATCAACACCATCTTCTCCGTACTCGAACTGAATGATTCTATTCGCAGTGTTCCTGACGGAACCCATTCCATCGTTTACGACCTTCAAGTCGTCCATTGCGTTGATGAGCCTTCTCTGCATGTATCCCGACTTAGCCGTCCTAACGGCTGTATCGACAAGTGACTCCCGGCCAGATACAGATAGCATGAAGAATTCTGTTGGTTCAAGTCCACGCTTGAATGAAGAGCCAACGAACCCTTTCTCTTGGGCTCCCTTAGAATTGCGTGGGAAGTGAGCCAATACCCTATCCTGATACCCTCTTTCCAGACGCTTACCGCGAACCTTTGGTTGACCTATGGAACCTGCCATCATGGCGAGGTTGTCCATGGACCCTCTGGCACCTGAGGTAGCCATCATTACAGCGGCGTTATCTGAACCGAGGAATGACTTGGCCACATTACCTGATTCGGTCTTAGCTTCGTCGAGAATCATGAGAATATTTTCCTCTAAAGTTTCCAATGGTGTTCTCCCTGGACGTGTCTCATATCTTCTCCCGTCTTTCCCGAATTTCTCTAACTCGGCATCGACGGCATCGCTTCCACGTTGATTAATCAAGGATATTTCCTCCTTGGCTTCTGGAGGAAGATCTTCGTCATCAATCCCAGTAGTGAATCCTAGTGAAGTACATATGGAAATTGTCATTCTTGTCATTCTGTCCAAAAACTCGGCGCCCGCTTCTGGGCCATGAGTGTGAACGACGGCATCCAGAAGTCTACCATCTTCAGCTCCGATGCCCCTCTTATCAATCGTCCCTGAAACATTACCTTTGGTGACATTGACCTGATCTCCAATCCTACTGATGTAGTCAAGCTTGAATCCCTCTGGAACAATTAGGCTCAAAACATCACTGCCTCTGTATCCTATTACTCCGTCTTCCTCTATCTCTGGGGGGAGTTCCCCATCCCAATTCGTATCTCCTAAGACTTGCATAACTAGGTTCTTAGGAAGAATTCTATCACCATGCGTAAGCAGATATGCTCCTGAAATGTGATCGTGTATTCCACCGATTACGCTACCGCCGTATCTGGGGGTGATTATGTGCTCCTGAACTCTCATCAGAATCTTAGCTTCAGCTCTGGCTTCTTCACTCTGTATGACATGCAGATTCATTTCGTCACCGTCGAAATCTGCATTGTAAGGAGTACAATCTGCTAAATTGAATCTGAATGTCTTTCCTGGCATTACTCTGACTTCATGCACCATCATGGACATCCTGTGAAGAGATGGTTGCCTATTGAACAGCGCTACGTCTCCGTCTATTAGGTGCCTCTCCACCACGACACCGGGTCGTGGGTTTCCATCGAGATCATGTGTGCTGAGTCTGTCTTCAATATCAGTTCCAATTGCATTTCCATACTCGTCCTCAATTTCTGGACTGCCACAGTGTGGGCAAGTAACTTCTAGGTGTTCCGGCAGGTATTCGTTAGGGTTTTCCATCTCCCACTTCCATCTGTAATGGATTGCCGCTCTGGGATCGTCTTCAGGAAGAGGGAGCCCTCTCTCATCCTCTCCCCTGAGATTGGATAGTGTTGAGTCTAGATCTACTCCCCACTCCTCCTCCAGTTCTCCGAATGAGTTCCTTCTCTTTTGTTGTTTGAGAACAAGACCAGGAAGGAAGTTTGGAGCTGGCAGTACCTCGTTTAGATCTGGCCTGTAACCAGGGTATGGCTCATCCTCGCTTCCTGAGTGACATTGAGGGTTCAGACACCTAAATCCGGCCCAGATGTACTTGGTCCTATCTGTAATCCTTACCCTAAACCTATCGCCCCTGATGATGTAATTGACACCAGGGTGTACATCAGGACCTCTCAGAATCATCTGCCTGAGCTGTTCCCTATTTCTGCTTGTTACCCTGATGGGTACAGTTAATTCCTTTGCGGTTTGGACTGGAATTCCGACTTCATTGATTCCGAGGTTTGGGTCTGGGCTGATTACGGTTCTAGCACAGAAGTTCACTCTTTTTCCGGAGAGATTGCTTCTGAAGCGACCTTCCTTCCCCTTCAGTCTTTGAGCCAGTGTTTTCAGAGGCCTTCCAGAACGGTGCCTTGCAGGGGGAATACCGCTGGTCTGATTATCGAAGTAGGTTGTACAGTGATACTGGAGGAGTTCCCAAAGATCCTCAACGATTAGCTGAGGTGCCCCAGCATCTCTATTCTCTCTAAGTCTCTGATTGATTCTCAAAACATCTACGAGTTTGTGTGTTAGGTCGTCTTCTGATCTGTCTCCGCTATCGAGCGTGATGGATGGCCTAACCGTAATTGGAGGAACAGGGAGTACTTTCATGATGGTCCATTCTGGTCTCGCGGCATCCTTGTCCATTCCGAGGAATATCAGGTGCTCGTCAGGGATTCTCTCGAGCCACTCGCGGATATCGCGTGCGTTTAGCTTGTGCTCGCCCTTGTTATCCTTCTTTTCTTTGAATGTTGAAGGCTTGTCTAACATAATCTTACCCTGCTCGGCACCACAGTGCATGCAGATAGTCCTCTTTTTGCTGGAACACTCCTTCTCGATATCCTTGATTGTGTTTTTGAATTCTGTAGATCCGACACCGTGTTTTATTATAACGTCCTTCACTTTGTCCCTGTAGTAGTCTTGTTCCGACTTTTCTGGATCGACAGGATGCGTGTCAGGCTTGTCGTGGAGAAGTATCTTACTGCATGTATTGCACGTGGTTTTCAGAGCGGTCTTGATCAGGTTCGTAAATCCTATGTGCATCACAGGAAGTTCGAGAGCTATATGGCCGAAGTGACTTGGGCACTCATCGTGCTTGTTTCCACATGTCTCGCACCTTACTCCTGGATCTATGACACCCATTTTTGGGTCCATTAGGCCTTGCTTGAAGGGATGACCATCATCCTTGTACGTATCAGCTGTCTTTACCTCGACAGAGGACATCTTTCGAATTTCGTTGGGGTCCATCAAGGTGAACTTGATAGCCTCTATTCTCTTGGGAATCTTAGCTGCGTCTTTAGCACTCATCTTCTGTCCTCCAGTTCAAGTCTCATAGCTACTCCGAGGCTCTTCATCTCATCGAGAAGTAGCTTGAATGCATAGGATGTCTGGACTGAATGTACATCCGCTCTGTCTCCACAGGAAGGACAGACAGTGGTCCTCCTCTTCCAGTCGTAATATGCTACATGGCCACATCTGGGTGTATTACACACCATCAGTGGCCATCCATCTGACTCGTCTAGTAAACGATCTTTGATGACCATGGATGCTCCATGAGAAATTAGGCAGTCCCTTTCCATCTCTCCGAATCTAAGACCACCTTGCCTGGCTCGGCCCTCGGTGGGTTGCCTGGTGAGGATCTGGACCCTTCCCCTGCTCCTTGCGTGTAGCTTGCTACTCACAAGATGGTGAAGCCGCTGGTAATATATGACCCCGACGAATACCTCTGCAGGGTACTGCTCACCGGTTTCTCCGCTTATCATATTCTCTCTGCCAGTGTGATTGAAGCCATTTCTCAGGAGCCCCGCCCTCAGAGAATCCTCCTTCTCCCCTGTAAATGCCGTTCCATCTATTCTTCTGGCCTCTAGGGAACCTACCTTTCCGCCAATCATCTCTAAAACGTGTGCGACGGTCATCCTGGAAGGAATTGCATGCGGATTGATAATCAAATCTGGAATAGTCCCATCAGCGGTAAAAGGCATGTCCCTTTCTTCGACAATCCTACCGATAATTCCTTTCTGACCGTGACGACTAGCAAACTTATCTCCAAGCTCAGGTATTTTGTTAGTCCTAACAGTAATCCTGACAAGCCTCCCTGAATCAAGTGATTCGGTGACGAATACGTTGTCTACCCATCCGTATTCTCCGTGTCTGACCATCATTGAGGACTCCCTTCTCTCTTGGGCTTGAAGGAATGCTCCGTGAGCCTCCTCTAGGAACCTTGGAGGGCTGGTTTTCCCAACGAGTACGGCAGAATCTGGCCCTCCTCCGCTGGATAAGAACTCCTCGGGTACTGGAAGGCCATCTCTTTCTAGATGTGCATAGCTATCGTATGATTTCATCCCTTTGACCTCGTCGAGTCCGGTTCCAGGAACCTCTATTCTCTCTTCCTGACCTCCGGGAAACCTCCTATTTTCTGCATTGTATGTTCTGAAGAATGATGATCTTCCTAGGCCACGTTCTACCGATGCCTTGTTCATGACCACGGCATCTTGCATGTTATACCCGTGATGACTCATTATCGCGACTACAAAGTTCTGACCACCAGGCCTGCTGTTGAAGTTAGTGGTATCCATTGCCCTAGTCCCTACCACAGAAACCTGCGGGTAGTGCATCACATGCGCCCTGGTGTCTGGTCTGAGACGATAGTTGGCACTCGGCAGACCTAGGCTCTGCTTCACCATTGCAGTTCCGCCAGTAACACGAGGCGTAGAATTGTGCTCGGGGTATGGGACCAATGCCGCGCATACCCCCAGAATTAGCTGGGGGTCGATTTCCACGTGAGTGTATACTAGGACGGTGTTGTCTTTCTTCTCCTTCTTGCGAAGTGTTTCAATTTCCTTCTGATGGTAGTTGAGGGGTACTGAGAACTTTTCAGTAACTGTGCTCCCATCTGGCATCTGAACTTCTACCTTCAGTTTAGCCTTCGAAATCTCTTCTTCTCCAAGGTTTGTCCACTCGACCTTTGCCGGATCCATAGGTCTCTTATTTTTAGGGGAAACCTCTGGTAAATCGAACGGCCTAGGAGCAACGAGAAGATCTTCCTCTTCCTCCGCGTCTACCCACTCTATGACTCCCGAGGAAACCAAATCAGAGAATGTAATTTCACCCGTCCTTAAGCCCTCCAAGTGAAATTTGGCCAGATTTAGAGTACCGTCTTCCAGAACAAGAAGTGGCCTCATTATTCTTCCTCGGTCAGTATTGATGAAAACATCCCTATTTTCAGTGTCGTGTCGTATGCTTACCTCAGGCCTTATTCTTCCGGATCTCCTCCTTCTCTTGAACTGCGAAACGAGTTTATTGGGCCTCTTGTGGAGACCGAAAATATCTCCATTCACATGAATCCTGGAACCATCAGCCCAACCTTCTGGGTTAGGATTGACTCCTGCCTCAACTAATAGCTCCTTGACATCGTCTTCGGGAACCTCCTCTGAAACGTCTATCATTTGTGCGGCGTTCTTGACAAGTCCGCAGTTCTGACCCTCCGGGGTCTCATTTGGACATAGCCTGCCCCAGTGGGTCGGGTGAAGATCTCTGGCCTCGAAATGAGGCTGGCTTCTAACGAGAGGGCTAGTAACCCTTCTCATGTGAGATAAGGAAGCGAGGTAGGTTGTCCTGTCCAGGAGTTGGCTGACACCTGATCTGCCCCCGACCCAGTTTCCTGTAGCTAGGGCATGCATTATTTTGGAAGTCAGGACATCTGGCCTGAGGCAGGAATTAATCTTCAGCTCTCTCTTCCTGTTGTGGTGCCTCTCAAGCTGATACTTCAGGTCCCTTGCTAGTCCCTGAACACCAACTCTGAAAAGATCCTCCATCAAATCTCCCGCGAGTCTGACTCTCTTGTTGGCGTAGTGATCCTTGTCATTTGGGTCCCTGTTGGTTATTGCCATCTCCAAGACTTGCCTGACTATCCTACCCAGGAATATAGCCTTCTTTGTCCTGACATCGTCTTCAGATCCAAGATGAGGTAGTAGTTCCTTGTCTAACAAGTTTTGAATTCTTGATTCTCTGTACTCTTTCTGCTGACCTGCTGCGAACTTCTTCTCAAGCCATGCCATTGCCTCTTCGGTGTTGTCTACACCATATTCTGGATTATCTTTGACGTCATTGAGGTTTGCAACTGTATATTTCATCGCCTCGACGGGTCCTGCGATTGCAGAGAAGATATCCCTATCATTCTCCATCCCAAGAGCCCTCATTAGCAGAACTACCGGAATTGCTGTGGTTCCTGCACTTGGTATCTTGACCATTAGCATTCCATCACGTCTCTTTTCGACATTGATTGGTTTCCTCACACCATCTTTTTGGGAGAAAATCTTTGCTACCTCAGTCTCATGGGCATATTTCTTATTCTTTTCCACTGTAACTCTATTTGGAGCTAGATCCTCCATTGAAATTAGGACCCTTTCAGTACCGTTGATGATGAAGTAGCCACCGGGGTCTAGTGGGTCTTCTCCGGCCTTCCTCAGGAGTTCTTTGTGCCTGAGGGCGTCTTCGGGTGAGGTCGTAGGGGACAGTTTCAGAGACTTTTCTTGTGTACCTGCAATGTGATCCGGATGTAGATTACATCTTCCAGATCTTACCATTATTGGGAGGTTTCCTATGTGGACGCCCTCTTCCTCAATGAATCCAATGTCGGATTCTGAGGTCGAAGGTGGAAGGTCATCCCTGTATATTTTGAAGTCCAGGTATATCGGTGAGAAGTAAGTTAACTTCCTCAGTCTACATTCAAGTGGCGTCGCTGGATGTTCTGCACCGTTAGCCTCTCTGACGGTGGGAGCTCCCAAACGGATACCCTTCATCCTGATGTATATCTCCTTGTCCAAGACATCAAGCTTGATCATTCCGCCTGCATCTGGTCCGCCTGGAACATCTTCCAGAGGGTCGTCGCTACCGATTCTAATTCCTCTGACTATATTTTCCATTCGACTGCTCTTGCCGTCTCCACTGGGAATGCAATCATTGTATGATGCCAACTGGTGGTTCACCATACTCCTGTGTGCGAAATAACTCTCAACTATCTCCTTCATTCTACTTCCTCCTTAATTGCTCTCCACGATTAGCCTGTACGCAGTGCTAGCGCCTGCTGACCTGCTATATCTGAAAATTTTGACAACCCTGTTCTTGAGCCATCCAGCGGGAAGATCCGTCCTATCGGACTCCTCCATTTCCTTCAACGCCTGAACGGATGGATCTGTGATCAGTATTTTTGGAAGAAGCTCCTTAGCTAGCCGATTACTTCCGTCAACTTCTGTTTCCATTAATCCCCAAGGGGAGAGTTCTGATTCCTCCTCCTCCTCTGGTACGAGAGAATGGTGAGGGACCAGTTGATGGTTTAGTACGTTAAATCTGTCTTCCCCGAGTGGGATGTCTTCGTCAAGAAGGGCTGTTCTGGAAATAGTAACCCTTCCTGATCTGCTCCTTCTCCTAGAAGCGGCTTGTTCTCGGATTATTCCCATTATATTCTCTAGCTCTGAGGCGCCCGATTCCAAGCCGACCTTTTTGGCGACTTCTTCGACGGTCATTCTCTTGATGGCATCCATGTTTGCATCATCAGCAAGTTTGTGTGCGTGCTCTTCGGAAACTCCGAGTTCGATAAGCCTCTTTTTTGTTGAGCTTTTTACTGCCATTTTCCTTCCCGCCTCGGTATCCAGAATTGACCACGGTCCCGTAGCTAGCAGGCGGGCCCGGGGGGATTCGAACCCCCGGCCACCGGGTTAAAAGCCCGGTGCTCTACCTGACTAAGCTACAGGCCCATGGCTGATGCTGGGCTATACGCGGACCGAAGGGGTATTTTTGAACCTGCCGGCAAGAGCAAGGCTAGCAGTGGCCGGGTACCCTCCCATGCGAAAGGAAGCAAAATTAATTTATGAAGGCCACAAATAAGGTTTACTGATGAAAAATCGATGTTTTGAGAGCTCAGCAAGGTTGTAACTTAGATGAAGAGAATTAGATTTGAAATGGAAAATTTCGGCCCTTGGGATATTGATGTGGCTCCGACCGTTTATCCTCCTCGTGAAGACACTGAATTACTGTGCAGGGCTATTTCAAGACTGAAGGGTGATGCATCGAATGCAATAGAGATAGGATGTGGCTCAGGCGTAGTCTCCATGGCACTTTCTACTCTGGGCTGGAGTGTTTTATCATATGATATCAATCCATACGCTGTGGCATGCTCTAGAGCTAATATCGAAAGATATGGATTTGAGAGAAATGTAATAATCAGAGAAGGCGGGGTTGGAGAGGATGGGTGGAGCGTTCCAGATGGAACTAAGTTGATTGTATGGAATCTACCATATCTCGATCCGCCAGATCCTAGCGAGCCAGTTTTGGAGCCTATCGAGGAGGCGTCACTGACTGATTTGGAAGATGGTGGCTGGTCTGAAGAGTTATTGAAAAGTCTGAAAGTTAGGAACAATGATGATTTGACTGTCGTTCTTCTATTTAGAACGGACCCAATTAGTCCCAGTAGCCCCGGAGACTGGTTAAGGTCTGGGTGGTCTTGTAGATCACTGGAAATGGAAAGAATAGGTGATGAGAAATTAGAGGTTATTGCTTTGTGGAGGACCGGTTCGGGATCAAAAGAAATTTCAGAGGAAATATGTGATTCTGCAATGGACAGAGCGATTCATTTGCCGGATGAGGGTTGGCAGAGAGTGATTGTAGCAGACCAACTTTCTGGCAGAGGAAGGAGAGGATCAAAATGGAAGTCTGTTCCGGGAGATTTACTGGCATCATGGAAAATCAACAGAGACATAACCGAGATTTCCACCCCCGGAATGTTACAGATAGCGATTGGCGCGTCTGTTTCAGAGTCACTGAGTTGTGAATTGAAGTGGCCTAATGACTTGATCTCTATCCAAGGGGAGAAAATAGGGGGGATAATGATTGAAGCGAATAGTTCTAATCCCGGTTTTAGGATAGGTATCGGTATTAATTCAACACCGAGGTTGGTTAATGGAATTTCTTGCTTGGGGTGGAGCGATACCATCGGCGATGTTTCCCTACAAGAAGTATTCAGAATGGTGGACAGTGGGGTTTCTGGAATTCTTGAGAGACTCGAAATAGTACCAGATCTTGATCAAAGATACCTAGAAATTTCCGGCTGGAAGGCGATATCGGCCAGTCTTTCAAGAGGCGTAGTAGCCGAGATTGAGAATGAAAGTGTAAGGGTTATTGGACTAGGCATGGATGGATTCTTGTCCGTAGAGGTCGACGGCAGGGAAGTCCTGATTTCAGATACTCATAGCATAGAGTGGAAATATCCCTTAGTATAGCTATTTATTGATACCCAATCTCTGTCTTACAAGCCTAATCTTCCCTGATGTGGTTAAGGTCGAAATGCCATCAGTGGAATTAATTTTTTCTTTTGCTTCCAAGCTATCCTCAAGTGGTGTCCTTAGAATTGCTAAAGTGTGCTTTTTATGATCAATAAAATCAAATAATTTCCAATTGATATTGCCCATAATCTTACCTAAATTATCTTCCAATATGGCTCTAGAAATGGGTATCTGACTGATGTGCAGGCCTATCCATCTAATTTTTCCCCTGTTGGCCTTACTGACCCTAGCCATGAATACGAGAGGGGATTTCAGTTAATTAATGAAGCCTAAATCCCACTAACTACTGCGACGAGCCTTAGCCTACCTACCATCTCATCACTAACTCTGGCTCCCATGATGACCTGGCAATCCGGGTCCATGGACGATACGAATGAGTCGGTTAATTCTGTCAGGTGTGCTAGAGTCATATCCGGGCCTCCTTCGACTTGAATCATACAACCTTTCGCCCCTTCTACTGGAATGTCATTTAGAGGTGAATTTCTGGCCATCTCGACTACTGATTTGGGATTCTCAGATAACCCTGTTCCAACTATTAAAGTAGCATTTCCTTCTTTGTTAATTATTGCTCTCATATCCATTAGATCCAGATTTATTCTTCCGACACTAGCCAGGGTCGTAACAAGTCCTTCAACGAGTTCCGCTATCCAACCTGAACCAGTCATCCAATTTGCCTTCCTGCTCTTGGACTGCCAGGCTAATCTCTCCATACTGACTCTGATACACACGCTAGAATTCGTGTCCAATGAAGGGATTGCCGCCTCAGCAATGGCGCACCTTAGTGGCTGTTCGGCAAAAGGAAGGCCCGCGATAGAAAGAACCATGCAACCGTATTGGTTAGCTATTCTTGCCAGTTCCCCCGAAGCACCGGACCCCATTCCCCCTCCCAAGCCGGTCAATAGGATTAGCACCTCAGCCTCTTCAAGTAGGGAAGATATTGAGTCAATACCATTTCTCAGCCTGTGTGTTGCCATTGAAGGTAGCGCGGCAGCGCCTCTGCCCTCTCCTCCTGCATCGAGATACAAGCAATTGGCCTCATTAGCTCCTTCGAAAGAGTTCTCATCGGCATCGATCAACAGTAACTCGGATAATTCAGAACATCTTGAATGAGCCTCAATAGCCCATATACAACCCAAGCCTCCTACCCCGGCTATTAGGATCTCTCCGTCATTCACAAACCTCGAGTATGGGGTAGGTGTATAGAATTGCTCAATCATAATTGGAATATCTAGTGTAACGTCTTCTCTCATCTCTCGCCCATGCATTGTCAGGTTCTATTGTGAGTACCTTGTCATAGAATTTTACGGCTTCCTCGAAGTCTGATAAATATCTGCCCTGGAGATGTGCCATAACGTTCAGCACCGGAATGCATTCTGGTTCTTGCTCAAGTAGTTCAACGAGTATTTTTTCAGCCTGACCGATTCTCATCATTTCCATAAGATCCTCGGCCTCGTCAAGTTTCGATATCTGGTCCTCGCTAAGATTGTACACATTCCTCCAAACGGGCCCTGACATATCACTCCCTCTTAGACATGGCATATTAGTTTGGTGTGACGGCATGCTATCAGAAATGGCCTGTTTAGTGTGACATACAGACAGTGGGGCAATGCAACGTTAATAGCCCCCTTTCTGGTGGCCACTACATCAAAGGTGTTGTGGATGACGTCGAGTGTGCTTACCGTGAGGAAGGTACTGGCCATCACTATTGTTGCTGTGTTAACGGCAGGCGGGTCACAGGCTAATCCTACAGGCATAGGAGGCGATGCGAATAATGAGGGAGATGTGGCGCTTGCGGGGTGCACATGTCATGCTGAGGAGCCAGATAATTCTGTTACTCTAATATTGACCGATGTCCCTCATCGGTATCAACCAGGAGACTCCTATGAAATGTCAATTCAAATCATTGGAGGCCCTGTTGCAGATACGTCTTCCCATGCTGGTGGATTCTCCATGAGGGTTAGCGAAGGCTCCTTGTCTGCCTCAGCTGGATTTGAATCCTTAATGTACAATTGGGAAGACGATCCTGCCACGCTCACTCACAGTAATTCAGGATCAAAGGTTTCTGACCGAACTTGGCACATCACCTGGACTGCTCCAGACGAGGGTACCGGCGTTGTCACGATATGGCTAGCAGGGAACTCGGTCAACGGTGATGGAATTCCCTCACAACTGGACAGGTGGAACAGGCTAAGTGCCTCCATAGATGAGGGTGATTTTGGAGGGACTCGAACCGTATTCGTGGGTAATGGTGACATAGAGCCACCGGCACCTGTGGAAGAAGGAGTGGACCTACACCACATGGGAGCCGGTATGAGGGCGCACTGGCTGGGTCTTCTCGGATTCGCAGCTGTTGTTATTGTGATTGTCTTTTGCGGATTGATGTTGAGGTATGGATTCTCCAGGCATTATGAGGGCAGGAGTAATCTCCTGAGACTGAGGATAAAACACCAGAGGAGAGGTGATCAGTGATGAAAGATGATGTAGTGATGAAGATGCTCAGAGAAGTAGCATCGGGAAAGGTGAGCGTAGAAGATGCAAGAGATGCCCTTGATGGAATCTCCCTTTCAGAGGAAGCCTATGAAACTGCAATCGAACATGGAGTTTTCAACGAGGCTCCTGCCGGTGCTATTGTCAGAGCCAGCGTCTCTCCTTCGGGAGACTCATGGCTGATAATTTTAGTAGGACTCTGGGGGATAATTTGGTCGCTGTATTGGGCCGGTTCCCTTTCTTATGGACTCTACAACAAATGGGATCAACAGATGCTGTCCTTCTTCTTGGGGATGTTATTGCTCACCATAATAATACTGGGGATAATATACATGAAGTACGTCATGCCAGATATAGTGATTGTAAAGAGTAGGAGAAACAAGTATATCACTGCAAAGGATCCAGAGTCATGGAAGGAGTATAAGGTGTAAACATGGCAAGGAAATTCACACTTAGAGATACTTCTTCCAACTCGGAAGATTCCTCCGGAGAGGGTCGTCTAATAGATAGACGAGAGTTCATGAGGCACTCCTTCAATACGGCCGCTGGTGCGATTACCGTGGCCAGCATTGGGAGCGTGGGGTTTGCCGCCTTACTAATGGGCGAGGCAGAAGCAGATGGGGGAGATACTGCTGTGAGGTACTGGGTGCCCACCGGCGCAGAAGATAGTGTCTGGTATGGAGATAAGCATCTTGAGCCCATGACCTACCAATCTTTCGTCGATGCGGCTTCTAGCTCCTCCACTGGGATGTCCGCTGCTCAGGGAGTGTGGTCCGGAATGCCGGTAAATGCAGTTTATGTACCACATGAAGAGAACAAGGGCAGTGCCCTAATTGAGGACAAGCCACGATTCCAATTTATGGATGGGTACACCGCGGACGGGTCATATGTAGGCTCTGGATACGAGTTAGATGAGGATCCTCAATACCAGTCTCTTTCCATACACGACAACCTGATACTGATATTTTCAAGGTGTACGCACCTTTGTTGCATCCCGGGGTGGCAGCTGGTTACAAATGAATTTACAGAAGACCAATGGGTTCCAAGCGGAACTGACTCTGGGGGAAGCAAACTGTTCTGTATCTGTCACTCATCCAGATTCGACCCTACTGTCATAGAGAAAAACAGGGCTAGGAATAGATCGAGTGGTGCTGAATTCGATTTCATTGGTATTAAGAGGGCCGGAGGCCCGGCACCAATGGGGATGCCATTGATTCCATTCGTTCTCAACGGAGATTTGATAGAGGCTCTGCCCGATTTCAAAGACTGGTATACATATTGCGACTGAGGTGATAAAATGATTCAATTCTGGTTTCTATGGGTCTTCATAACCTTGGTTGTAGTGATAGTGGCACTAACCCTGAGGAAAGAAAGAGAGGAGATGCCAAGGAAAGAAATACTACGAGCGGTGGAGACAAGTGCTAGTAGTATGGGCCTAGCAGAAAAGTCCTTTCTCTGGGCATTCTCATGGCTAGATACAAGATTCAGAATTCAGGACTACTGGGGAATGAGCAGAGATGCGTACTACGGTATGCACAGGCAAATGCCGATGAGTCATGCTGAGAAATACAAGCTCAGGATAATATGGTACTGGTATCCCCTGTATTGTTTAGGTGGGATTTCCTTCCTGGCATTCGTAATTCTGGTTCTAACTGGCACTGTCCTGGGACTATACTATGTGCCTGGCGGAGAGGGAGATCCGACTCCAGCGTACAGTAGCATGGAGTTCATAATGACACAACTTCCTTTCGGATATATCATCAGATCCATACATCACTGGACTACACATTTCATGGTCGCCGCCGTATTCCTCCACATGTGCAGGGTTTACTTCACAGGTGCTTACAGGAACCCAAGGGAATTAAACTGGTTAATCGGAGTCGCATTGATGTTCTTTACAATTTTCTTCGGCTACTCGGGATACCTCCTCCCATGGGATAGCTTGGCATTCGGTGCAGCAACTATCGGAATCAACATGGCAAATAGTACACCTTTAATTGGAGGTTGGGTTGCTACCGCTATGTTCGCTGGGACTACAATCTCAGGACAGACGGTCACCAGAATGTACTTCCTCCATGTCTTCATTCTTCCAGTAGTAGTCACTTCACTCATTCTTGCACATTTGTTCATTGTTTGGGCACAAGGGATAGCGGAGCCACATTGAGGTGATATAAATGGGAATGATGGATAGATTTGGTAGAATCGCTGATACCTACATCAGCGAGAGAAACAAGCTTCTGGAAGCTGATACCGAGAGGAGGAGGACAATCACTGGCCATCCTTTCTGGCCTACCGAAGTGCTTCGAGACACGATTATTTTTGCTTCCATCGTTATGACCATAGCATTCTACTCCTGGTTGATCCCTCCTCCACTGCATAGTGCCGCCGATCCATTCGCACAAGCTGGTTTCGTATTCCCCGATTGGTACGTCCTTTTTTCGTACGGATACCTAAGATGGGGTGAGTATCTTCCTCAATTCGTTATCCCAGCAGGACCTATCGGCGAGTTCTTTGGAACACCCGTAATCGATTGGAATGCTGCATGGTGGGGAGCCGCGATTACAGGACTTCCAGTTGGCATTCTGGCCCTTCCTCCATTCCTACCCGGTAGGGAAAAGAGAGGTGTTGAAGACCCGTGGTTTGCAACAGCTGGTGCTGTTTATTTGGCCCATGTCTGGTTCATATCTGTTTTCTCAATCAATATCTTCCTGGACCTGTATGCGAAGGATCGCAGTGACTACTGCTTTACTGGCGCTCATTCCGAGTTAATGTGCGGGAGACAAGCCCCCTGGACTGCTGAAGTTTTCAATGCAGTTCCATGGATACTCACGGGAATTTTCTTATTTGCGGTCATATATTTCCCTACTAGAAAATTCCTACTTAACTCAGTGGGTTCGAGGGTTACCCCAAGGATAGGTCGCCAAGTTGCCGTAGGATCCCTTATCGCCGCTGTCCTGATATCTGTTGTCACATGGCCAGTGTATGAGAACGGTTTTTGGGATTATGGTGGGCTCGGTGCTATGGACGATCTCGATGACCTGGATTCTCTCAGGGCTCAGCCTTCGGACACCCTAGTACATGTGGATGAAGGGAACGTATGGGCTGACTGGGAAGACGAGTGCATACCTTACGAGGAAAGCTCAGCACTGGCTGCATGGAGTGGTTTGTCATCAGAAGAAGATCCTTCTGATTGGTGTGTAATTGCTGCAACGCACTGGTCTAATTGGGGAATTTTCCAACCTACGAAATTCAAGATAATCGATTTCGCGGGAGATAATGGACATGCTGACAGTACCACAGGCAGAAATTCGGCCGAGGATGAAGCGACATTCCCTGGATCTGCAGATGGGTCAGAGATCACATACGAAGTAAGTATGACATTCGAAGTAGAAGACTTGGGAGTTTCCGAAGTTCCAGCGGATATTGGGTGTCTTTTCAGGACTACAGTCAGAGGAGCTGGCACCCATTCCCAGAGCTTGATTCTAACTGACTCGTCAGGCACTGAAATCTGGAGTACAGAAGGATGCGTTTCGGATACCATGTACCTAGATGCGGGGAGTACCTACAGTGTTTCCTACACGACCACCTCACAAGGCATCAACGAGTCTGTAGAAGTAATTACCAGCTTATCTGTCGTGGCATACCAGCCTCTGCTCTTGAATGATGATGGCACCTCGCTAGTCAGGTCGGAGTCATCTCTGGATCTCGAGACCATGTCCACGATGTACCTGAAGAATCCTACCTATCACAAGAACCCGAAGAGTCTTGATGCGAAATTGATTTATTCGTTATTCATACCCTGCTTGGGAGTCGGTGCTATGGTGTTCATGCTTATGAGAAGCATGGCGAGAGGTTACGAATACGAGATGAACAAGTGCTACGGCTGCGATCTGTGTGATGACGCTTGTCCAGTTAGGCTGTTCAACTCTGGAGATAAGCTGAACATCATCTACAATACATGGAACAATGAAGACGACGGGGTTCCATTGTATTCCTGCCTAACGTGCTCTGCCTGTACCAACGCCTGCCCCCAACTAGTGGATTATGACTCATATGTTGATATCAGGAGGAATATGATAGTTGGTGGCCCTCCTGCTACTGAAATTCCTCATACCGTACTACAGGCAGTTCTAGCCGCTGAAGCAGAGGAAGACGCGGACGGATACTTCATGTCAATAGATGAGTATCCAATTGATTCAAACATCGGATACTACCCAGGATGCGTCGACTAC
>DALC01000010.1:304-5231 GCA_002499325.1 Euryarchaeota archaeon UBA538 | reverse complement strand
TCTCTGGATGGCTCCCCCGTAACTGGATAGTGCTTTGGTGAGGGTATTCCGGGATATTCCGGAGCTTTAAGCCCCTCAACTCTAATTCCCCCAACGTTGTAATCTACCCCCTGCTTCAGTATTGAAACGGCACCATCTATGTCATTGAGAGGTATTCCAATAGATCTAGCAAAATCATCTCCATTTCCCATTGGTATTACTCCAAGCCTCATATCGGAACCACGAATGCCATTAGCTACCTCATGAACAGTTCCATCGCCTCCCACTGCTACCACTAAATCGTAGTCACTACCCCTCAAATCACTTGAAATCTCGATTGCGTGGCCTTTTCCGGCTGTCATGAAGACATCAAAATCTATTCCCGAGGAATATAGGGACTCTTCCACCTTGTGAAAAATCCTACCTAGCTTACCGTCTCGAGCATTTGGATTGACAATACACGCCACTCGTGTCACATACTAGCGAGCACTAGCATAGGACTTCAATACTGCCGAAGCAAGATATGATAGCGTAGGTAGTATCGCGAATATACATAAATGAGCCAAGATGAACAATTCATGCGACTAGCTCTTGAGCTAGGATCGAGAGGCGGACATAAGGTGTTACCTAACCCACAAGTCGGGTGTGTATTAGTTAGAGATGGCAAAGTAATAGCCGAGGGATGGCATGATCACATCGGTGGGCTACATGCTGAGCAGATGGCTATTGCTGATGCCGAATCAAGAGGGGTTCCTACTCAGGGATCCACTGCATTCGTCACTCTCGAGCCATGCAATCACTTCGGCAGGACCCCTCCGTGTACAGAGGCCCTACTATGGGCTGGAATAGAGAGGGTAGTAATTGGATCAATGGACCCAAATCCAACTGTGAGGGGCAATGGAGCAGATTCGCTTGAGGATAATGGAGTAGAAGTCATCACTGGGGTTCTGGAATCAGAGTGTAACCGTCAAATGAGGCCTTTCATGCATTGGTGCCAGAATAGGAGGCCATTCGTGACACTCAAAGCAGCCCTCGACTCCAATGGTTTCACGGACCGTGAAATTGACCTAGATCCGATACGATTCTCCTCAGACGAATCACTCAGACTCGTCCACAAACTTAGAGCTGAATCGATGGCAATTCTAGTAGGAGTCAACACAGTAATCAGAGACAATCCATCTCTCACTGTTAGAGGGATAGACATCGGTCCAAGAGAACAACCATTGAGAGTAATCGTAGATCCAAACTACAAAGTCAAAGGAGATTACAAGGTATTGTCTGATGAACAGGCGAAAACTCTCCTTATTCATACCTCAGAACCGGACTTGGATGATGACTCCAAACTGGTTGAGAGAATCGTATTATCAGATTCAGAAGGTGATATAGCTATATCCAGAATTCTTGATATGTTAGGCGATAGAGGAATTCAGACTCTTTTGGTGGAGGGGGGATCAGATACCTGGAATAGATTCGTCGAATCAGGACTCGTAGATATGGCGCACATATGCAGGTCACAAATAGAACTAGATGGAGCTAGATTTCCATTTGATGAAAATACACTTCGTAAATGTGGCCTCACAAAAAAACGGACCTTTGACTCTGGAGGAGACCTAATCACCCATTGGGAAAAGTAATGGTGGGCGATACAGGATTCGAACCCGTGTCCTAGCGTCCGAAGCGCCAGATGATATCCAGACTACACCAATCGCCCAGCCATTGACGATGGCTATCCCATTTTCAATCCGCCGGATGACAGACCACGATTGCCCTAACTAAGCTCCGATGAACCCTGATTGGACAGAAAAGATGAACATTCCATCCTATTTCTTGTATTCTTGGCAATAATTCCGACCATTTTTTTCCCATTACAGTAATTTCATCATCATTGCCAGGTTTTAATGCTTCAGGACCAGCTGGAAGCATAGTAGAAACAATACCTTCCGCATCGATTTTTTTCGCTTCTTTGAGAACACTAAGAAATATGTCCAATGAGTCCACGGATCTCCATGAACTCCTTCCGTATGGTGGGTCGAAGACAAATGAGCAACCCTCTATTTCTCCCCACAATGTCGAGAGGTCAGACGCATCCCATTTTTTCACCAAGCACTCCTTACCAAGCCATTTCAGGTTCTCTTTAGTTCCTTCAACCATTCTAGAGTCCAAGTCACTGGCTAAGGCTCTGATGTTCTGTAACGCCGCCTCAATTGCTATTCCTCCAGTTCCACAGAAGGGATCTACCACTGCCTTAATTTCTCTATTGGGGACTCTGGATAATGATATCAGAAGTCTGGCTTGTCTGGGTTCAAGTGATATCGGTTTGAAGTAAGGCCTCTTAGTTGGAGACCTGCCAGAGAAACTCTCCTTGCTCCAGTTCTTTACTCTTAATCCCCATACGACCATTGTCTCCTCAAACTCAAAAGGCTCTGGATGAGTATCTCCATCATTGGAACCAGCAATAATGATGACAATTTCATTAGACGGGCTTTCTAGATTAACCCTTATTCCACTGGATGAAACAGCTCCTCCGACTTTATCTTCGAAGCTCCTGCTACTAATGGTATCAGGGAGCTCACCAATCTTCCTAGTACGAACAGCAAAATCGCCTTCCTCGAAATTCTGAACGGCCCATTCACCGATAGCCTTACAGAGAGAATTCTGCGACTCTGAGGATTGGGGGAAAATGGAGTGCCCTCCAAGAATTAGAACCTCATCCAGAAGAGAAGCTCCAGATAGTTTCGAGATTTCCTCTTGCCTAATGTCGTAAGTAACGATACGTGGATGAAGGATACTGATATCTCCCAGTAAAGCCTTCATTTCCTCTCTGAACAGCCAAGAATGCCAGCCCATTCCAACCATTGCAACTGTCAAGGTGCCCTCTCCTAACCGACGACCAGGACTTCAACCCTAAATGCCTTGACATTACCCCGGAAGCGAGGATGGTAGGATATGGGCTGTAATCTCAAAGATTTGGCACCAGCCAAGCCCATTGAAATAAGCGATCTTTCAGGACAAAGAGTAGCCATAGATGTTTTCTTGAATGCGTATCAATTTATCACATCAATGACAGGCGAAGATGGCAAACCGCTATCTTACAATGGTAAGCCCGTGTCCCACTTAATGGGATTCCTCGATCGAGCATCAATTCTCGTTTCAGAAGGAATTGACCCAGTATTCGTTTTTGATGGAACGCCGCACGATCTAAAGAGAGCCACTCTGAATGAAAGAAAGACCAGAAAGATCGAGGCTAAGGCCAAGTGGGAGAATGCGATTATTGAGGGCGATATGCCAACAGCAAAGAAGCTAGGTCCACAAACAGCAGAGTATACTCCTGAAATGGTAGCAGAGACTAAACAACTCTTCGATTGTATGGGCTTGGTTTGGATAGAGGCCCCGATGGAGGCTGAAGGAGCTGCAGCAGTAATGTGTAAGAGAGGAATCGTCGGAGCGGTCGCAAGCCAAGATTGGGACACGCTCGTTTACGGTTCTCCTTTCATGATAAGAAACCTAACTGCTCATGGTACTAGGAAATTTGGAAGAGTGATGCAAGCTGAAATAATATCTCTAGATGAGATGCTAGATGGGCTGGGAATATCACATAGTCAATTAGTTGATTTGGCAATAATGATTGGAACAGACTTTCATCCTGGAATTAAGGGAATAGGGCCTAAAACCGGGCTTAAATTAATCAAGGAACATGGAAACATGGAAAAGGTCTCCTCGGTGAAGGGGTTTGAGTTACCTGAAAACCTGGAACAGATAAGATCCCTGTTCCTAAATCATCCAACTGATGAAGATCCAGTGCCCATGTCTAGGCCCGCAGTCGAGGAAGATTTGATTCAGTTTCTCCAGATTGAGAGAGGATTTGGAGAGGGAAGAATGAAGAGAGCATTAGACAGGCTAAGCTCCGTGGGTAAACTGAGTTCCAAGAGCAGACCAACACTGTTTGATTTCTGACCTTTTGCGGCCACCCCGGGGACTGAACCGCCCCCGGGATGCCCTGTCTCCAATGGCCTTAGCCAACGGGCTGAACGAAAAGAGTCAACTAAGTCAAGTCGTTGTTCTCTAGATCGTCTGGAATTCCGTCGCCATCATCGTCATCATCTAGATGATCGGGGATACCGTCGTTATCATGGTCAAATTGACCAGTCATGTCCCAACCGTCGTTCTGTTCGAACCAGTCAGATAGACCATCGTTATCGTCGTCGTTGTCGAAGCTGTCTGTAAGTCCGTCATTGTCATGATCGTACCTCCAGACTCCTACCACACCATCGGCTTCATCGACATCTAGGATGTTATCGTTATCATCGTCAGTGTCCACACCGTCATCCATCCCGTCATTGTCATGATCACGCGAGTAATCCTCGCCGTTCGGTCCAATGTCGTTCCAGTTGTCAATGCCATCATTGTCGATGTCGAAGTCCAGGTTGTCACTTATGCCATCATTGTCGTGATCGTAGATGTCAGTGTTGGGATTTCCATCGTCGACCTCATCTTGGTCGGCGATACCGTCACCGTCATCATCGTCATCTTCAGCGTCGTCGATACCGTCGTTATCGTGGTCTTCCGGACTATCGTCTAGGGAATCTGGGATGCCATCATTGTCATCGTCATTATCCAAGTCATCGGGAATTCCATCTCCATCGTTGTCGTTCTCTCCGTTCTGGTTCTGATTGTCGAGCTGCTGGTTTTGCTGCTGGTCTGATTGCTGGGTCTGCTGCCCTTGGCTATCGCCTTGGGTTTGGCCCTGTTGTTGTTGGTTCTGACCATTCTGGTTGTTACCATTCTGGTCTTGGCTCTCTTGGTCGCCTTGTTGGCCACTTTGTTCGCCTCCCTGCTGCTGTCCTTGGCCATTGTCTTGTTGCTGACCCTGCTGGCCTTGTTCACCATCCTGGGCTTGCTGACCATCCTGGCCGGACTGGCTACCTTGATCTTGACCCTGGCCCTGCTG
>DALC01000010.1:0-130 GCA_002499325.1 Euryarchaeota archaeon UBA538 | reverse complement strand
TTGGTCGCCTTGCTGGCCACTCTGTTCGCCTCCTTGCTGCTGTCCTTGCCCATTGTCCTGCTGCTGTCCTTGCTGGCCTTGTTCGCCATCTTGGGACTGCTGACCGTCCTGACCGGACTGGCTACCTTGA
>DALC01000031.1:1729-3120 GCA_002499325.1 Euryarchaeota archaeon UBA538 | reverse complement strand
TCCTGTGGTAACTCCCAACAGATAGATCAGATCAACGAAAGTGAATTGATTGAGCCGTTGAGATGCCCAGAGGCCACTGGATGTGGACGTTCAATCAGAGGAAATGACTCGACTAGATTCAACTTAGTATTGAATAGCTCACGGATGATAAACAACCAATGGCTGGAGATTCAAGAGCTACCTGAGAATGTACCTAGTGGGGCACAACCTTCTCGGGCCAACGTGCTACTGGAAGGCGACCTAGTCAACAAGCACCTTCCCGGCCAAAGAATCACTGCAAATGTGATTCCTGTTGTCAGGTCCGAAATAAAGAGAAACAAGAAAACTCCAATGTTTGATATCGTATACCAAATGATTAGCTCTAGACACGAGAGTGTTCCTTTCACTGAGATTAAGATAAATGACGAGGAAAGAGAGCAAATCGAAGAGATTGCTGCATCGGGGGAATTATTGACTCTTATGCAGAAATCTATAGCTCCATCAATATTTGCAAATGACAAGCTCAAGCTAATCAAAAGATCCCTCGCACTCCAGCTATTTGGAGGAGTAAGAAGGAAAACCGCTGATGATACGTATCTAAGGGGCGACATCCATATTCTACTGATGGGAGACCCTGGTGTTGCCAAGTCTCAGCTTCTCGGATATATGTCGAATATCTCTCCCAGGGGAAAGTTTGCTTCAGGGGGAGGGACTTCAGGCGCCGGCTTAACTGCGGCAGCAATCAGGGACTCCTTTGGAGATGGTAGGTTTGCCTTGGAGGCGGGAGTCCTCCCTCTCTCAGACAGAGGATTAGCGGCTATTGATGAGTTTGACAAAATCTCTCCAGACGATCGGAGCGCCATGCATCCTGCGATGGAACAACAGAAGATTTTCGTCGCAAAGGGAGGAATAACAGCGACCCTACCCTCTAGATGTGCGGTCCTCGCAGCGGCAAATCCGAAAGACGGGAGATTCTCAAATAGGAATGAAAGGACCTCAATAATGACCTCATTCAAAGAGACTGACTTGCCTTATCCACTAGCATCTAGATTTGACTTACTATGGTTAATCAGAGATGATACTGAAAAGTCCACTGACACTAAAATAGCAACGCATATACTCGACATAAGAAGCTCATCACCGAGTGAAATGAGCCTACAGGATCTACCCTTTGAACCCTCTGAGACAGACGAAGGAGAGGTATTTGGTATCGGAGTCGATGGAGACAAACACCTAACGATGGATTTTCTTAGAAAATACGTGGCATACGCCAAGAGAACGTTCTTCCCGCAATTAAATGATAAGGCAAAATTGATGATTTCGGATTACTATGTTCAAGTCAGGAATGAGACCGCCGCGCTAGATAGGTCTCCAGGAGAGTATGAGGGCGATGGGGACAAGGATAGACCGAT
>DALC01000031.1:0-1290 GCA_002499325.1 Euryarchaeota archaeon UBA538 | reverse complement strand
GTCTACAAGCATTGGAGAGAGGACTCAAACATTGAGGATGAGTCAGAAATTCACTCTGGAGTTTCGGCATCAAAGAGGAATATCGACAGGAACATTAGGAAAATCATTAGAGGTATTTGTATGGAGAGAGGTGGAACTGCAGATATAGACGAGATTTACAACAGGGCTACTGATTTGGGGATTAATGAAGGACAGGTTGATGGAGTGATTTCCTCAATGAGTATCAGTGGGGAAATTTTCTCTCCTCGAGGAGGAACGTACTCTTTCGTCCGTTGAGCCTATGAGCAAAAGCCCACTCGTTGGACCATGGAGCCACTTGGGGACGTCTCAAATCCAACCTCCTTGGATCCAGACTCCCTAGGTTTCATGTGTGGTCTAGAGATACACCAACAACTAGCTACTGGAAAACTACACTCTAGAATGCCAGGTGAGCTGTATGAGTTCGGTATTGAAGACATCCCGGAAGACTGGAATCACTCTGAGAGGAGACTCAGGGCATCCCAAGGAGAGGGGGGTAAGATAGACATCGCGGCAAGGTTCGAACAACGCAGAAATAGAACCTTCGTGTATGTTCAACCTCCAAATGCAGGACTAATCGAGTTGGATGAGGCGCCCCCTCTCCCTCATGATCCAGAGGCCGTAGACGTAGTCCTGACAATGTCTGCTATGCTACATGCAAAGCCCGTACCCACCCTCCAGCCAATGAGGAAAACAGTAGTCGATGGCTCCAACACGAGTGGATTCCAGAGGACCACACTAGTCTCTACGAATGGTCAATTGCTAACAGACACAGGAGAAGTGGGCGTTTCTGTGATATGCTTGGAAGAGGACTCTGCGAGAAAGCTCGAGACTAAATCAACCCCAGATGGAGAAGTGGTAACATATACTCTTGATAGGCTAGGTCTTCCACTAGTGGAAATAGCCACCGAACCTGATATAATCACTCCCGAGCATGCAAAGGAATCAGCCATTGCACTGGGCTCCCTACTGAGGGATACAAGAAGAGTAAGAAGAGGTTTGGGTTCTATAAGACAAGACCTCAATGTTAGCATCGCTTGTGGCGACAGGGTTGAAATCAAGGGATGTCAGGATTTAGAGTGGATTCCAAGAATAATAAGAATTGAGATGGCCAGACAGCTACACATGTACAGGCTGGCAAATCAGTTGAGGGACGAAGCAAAATTACCCCCACTCCCACCCAATCGAAGGGATACTGAGATAACGATAGAAAACAGGGTGGCAATGGCTGCCAGATCCAGAGTTCCAATGGAGTTCCATGATATTTCCGAA
>DALC01000092.1 GCA_002499325.1 Euryarchaeota archaeon UBA538 | reverse complement strand
CCACTCTGCCTGGACCGGGCATGTAATCCCATTCAGTAGTATGGGGAAAAGGAGTGTCCCATCCAGTCACCCTCTCTATGGGGGATTCAAGACTCCAAAAGCACCGCTCCTGGATAGAAGCAGCCATTTCAGCTCCGAATCCACTAGTTTTTGGAGCCTCATGAACGATTACGCACCTACCAGTCTTTTGAATCGATGAGACTACAGCTTCTCTATCCCATGGGACCAGAGTTTGGAGATCAATTAGATCGCAAGATATCCCACTATCCCTGATTGCCTGCTCGCAAACATGAACCATCGCACCCCAAGAGATTACCGTACACCTGTCACCCTCCATAGCCAATCGAGCCTCGCCCAGGGGAATCGAATAATGGGATTCAGGAACCTCTGCCTCTGGATGCCCGGCCCAAGTCGGGACATTGTGTGGATCCCCATAGAAAGGTCCTCTGTAGCATCTCTTGGGCTCGAAGAAAATAACTGGATCATTATCCTCTATGGCGCTTATCAACAGCCCCTTGGCATTGTAAGGGGTTGAGCAATAAACAACTTTGAGTCCTGGCGTGTGAGTAAACTGTGCCTCAGGTGATTGTGAGTGATGGTGGCCACCTCTGATTCCACCTCCTGCAGGGGTCCTTATGGTTACAGGACACCAGAACTCTCCCCCAGAACGATGTCTGACCTTGGCCATCTCGTTAACTATCTGATCGTAAGCAGGGAATATATAGTCAGCGAATTGAATCTCAACAACAGGCCTGAGTCCATTAATCCCCATCCCGAAAGCTGTAGCCGCAATTCCTCCCTCTGAAAGTGGAGAATCAAATACCCTATGTTTTCCGTGCTTCTCTTGCAGGCCATCACAGGTTCTGAAAACACCGCCAAAGTATCCAATATCTTCACCGAACATTATGACATCGTTATCCTTTGAGAGCATTGTGTCCAAGGCATTATTTACTGATTCTACCATATTCATGTTAGGCATCATGAATCCCTCCATTTCTTCATTTCATCCCACTGTTCTTTTAGATGCCAGGGAGGGTTCTCATAAACTTCTGTGAAAATCGCGTCAGATGATGGATACGGGCCATTAGCTAAATCTCCAAATTTGACAGCTTCTTTGTATGCCGCCATCACCTCTGAGTCTATTTTTTCGGATAGCTTTCGATGTTCTTCGTCTGACCATACTCCTATCTCTTTGAGATGGTCTCTAAGGCGATATATGGGATCCCCTCCAGGCCAAAGTGAGTGGACATCGGACGGCCTATATCTGGATGGATCATCGCTACTGCTATGGGCTCCTGCGCGATATGTCAAGACTTCTATGTGAGTAGGCCCTAGTCCTACAGATGCTCTTTCTCTAGCCCAAGCAGTAACAGAATAAAGGGCCAAGAAATCATTCCCGTCAACACGTATACTGGGAATTCCATGTGGCAGTCCCCTGACAGCAAAATTACCATTTTTACTTGCGAAATTTTTGTGTGTGGAGATTGCCCATTGATTGTTAACAACGTTCAGTATCACTGGTGCTTGAAAGATACTGGCAAAATTCAACGCGTAATGATAGTCCCCCTCCGCACTAGCGCCATCGCCAATCCATGTAATCGTGACTTCGTCAAGTCCCTTGTAATCAGAAGCCAAAGCTACTCCAACGGCCTGGCTAAACTGTGTCCCAACAGGACTTGAAACAGAAATGAATCGTCCGTCCCTGTAAGTATAGTGAACAGGCATTTGTCTACCTTTGACATTATCCATTTCGTTACCAATGCAATGGCAAATCATACTAATCATGTCCCTTCCTCTAACGAATTGTGCACCTGGCTGTCTGTAAGTTGGGAATAGCCAGTCTTGTTCTTTAAGGGCCATTGTCTGAGCAATAGCAACCGCCTCCTCTCCGTAAGATCGCATGTAAAATGAGAGCTTACCAGTTCTCTGCATTTTCATCATTCTGTCATCGAATATTCGAAGCCTCATCATATGCTCAAGTCCCGATATCATCTCTTCTACGGAGAGCTTTGGATCCCAATTCCCTGAGGCCTTATTATCATCGCCAAGAACCCTCACTAGCCCCTCTGCGAGTGAGGTAGTTTCAGGAGCATCACAATCTATGTTTGGCTTTTCCAAATCCCCTGGGGACCATGGCCATTCAACGAAACCAGCTTCATCCCCTGGCCTATGTGGTGCATCGGGAACGTGAAGTGGGTCCGCCCCGTTTCCCCCGCTCATGGTTCATACACCCTTTCAACACTCATATCTTTTGGCCTCCTTCAGCCCGTGAAAACGTAAGGTGACTAACCGCTGAACCAGTTGACTCTCTGGTAACTATTGGCTCCAAGCCCATGGCCTCCTCCCAAAGAAGTCCAGCGCGATAGCTAGACCTCACTAGGGGGCCACTGGCAACGGCAGAGAACCCCATCTCTCTAGCTTCCTTGTCCCAATCAGCGAATTGAGATGGCTCAGGGAATCTATCGACGGGCAAATGACGCTCACCAGGTTGGAGATACTGACCTAGAGTAATCATATCAACTTCCGAGGATCTAATCATCTCCATCGCTTCAATCACCTCAGAGTCAGTCTCTCCTATGCCCACCATGATACTGGTCTTAGTCTTCAGATCTGGACGCAAATTCTTGGCCTCAGAGAGAATTTCCAAAGATTGTGAAAATGAGGCTCTTCTGTCTCTAACAATCTTGTCTAGCCTTGGAACACACTCAACATTGTGAGCAAAAACACGAATAGGCAATCCATTCAGCAGTGTTTTTAGAGATTCTAAGTTACCGTCGAGGTCGGAGCAAAGTAACTCAATTCCTACATCTGGACATCTATCGTGAACTGCCATTATACATTCCCTGTAGTGATTCGCCCCCCCATCGGGCAGGTCGTCTCTGTTGACAACGGTAATAACTGCATGATTTATTCCCATGCTCTCAATCGCAGTCGCAAGATCTTCTGGCTCATCAGGGTTCAATGGAGGAGGGGTTTTCGCAGTATTGACGGCACAGAATCTACAACCCCTTGTACAAACATCCCCGGCAATCATGAAAGTTGCAGTTCCCCTTCCCCAGCAATCATGGATATTGGGGCATCTTGCCTCAACGCAAACAGTGTTCAGGTCGTTATCCTTGACACTAGCCATGGTACTATTGTAAACGGACTGGGACTTTCCAATCGGAAGACTGGTCTTGAACCAATTCGGAAGTCTTTTCCTCTCCCTTGGTACAATATCTTTAGCCCTCTCGACAGGAGTTCCAGAACAGGAATTTGTAGTAATTTGAGATGAGTCAACGGTCGGTAGTCGCGTCGCCATCGTATGTACCGCATAGAGGTACGGAGTTAATCGTTCTCATAGACCCCTTTGGGGTTGTTCAATACAACCCGTAATAGGAGTGAAACTCTTCCCAAGGCCATGGACGCACCTGTCATATTGGTCACAGGAGGCGCAGTGAGGATTGGAAGAGAGATCTGCTTGAGCCTTTCCGAGTCCGGGTACACTATAGCAATACACTACAATTCTTCGGAAAATGAGGCGTCTGATTTAGCAGACATTATCAACTCCAGAGGAGGTAAGGCTGCCTGTTTTTCTGGAGACTTATTGGATCAATCCATGCCGGCTAAATTATTCGAAGAAATCAAACATGAACTGGGTCCAGTATCAGGAGTTGTAAATAATGCCTCATTATTCAGGTTCGATGATATTTCCAACGTTACAATGGAATCTTGGAATCGACACATGCATGTCAACGCCCTTTCGCCCACTTTACTTATCTCAGAGCTTAGTCGAAATCTTCCATCAGGTAAGGTAGGTTCGGTGGTCAACATCCTGGATCAAAAGATCTCCCAGCCAAACCCGGATTATCTGTCTTATACCGCCTCGCGTTTCGCCATGGCCGGATTGACTGAGACACTTGCCAGGGGTTTGGCCCCTTCGATTAGGGTAAATGCTGTGGCTCCCGGCCACACGCTACCAAGTCCAGAGCAAACAATTCAGGGCTTTGAGAAGGCACAATCTCAATCCCCATTGCAATCCGGCCCCTCGGCATCAGATATTGCAGAGGCCGTAGTTTATCTCATGTCGGCCAAGTCAGTAACTGGTCAGATAATTTATGCAGATTCCGGTGAACGATTCTTATCTAGGAGTAGGGACGTCGTCTTTGAGACGGAGGAATAAGATGGACCACTATTCAGATGGA
>DALC01000060.1:2566-2747 GCA_002499325.1 Euryarchaeota archaeon UBA538 | reverse complement strand
TAATCCCTTATATTGTAAAATATTAGAAATAGTTTCTATACTATCATTGAATAATAACTAGTTTAAAATTATTAATCATGTTTTACAATAATACCATTCGCAAGTGTTTTAGATATTGGATTCATACCAGGTGATTGACACCATGATTCGACCTTGTTTGAGTGAAGTATGTTAAAAGAAG
>DALC01000060.1:0-2360 GCA_002499325.1 Euryarchaeota archaeon UBA538 | reverse complement strand
TAGTTTACAATTATTATTCATGTTTTACAATAATACCATTAGCAAGTGTTTTGGATATTGGATTCATACCAGGAGATTGACACCATGATTCGACCTTACTTGAGTGAAGTATGTTAAAAGAAGCTGAATTATTTTCTGAAATTACACCATAATTTTTATTTTCATTATTCCTCAATGTCGTCGATGGGTTCCTAGTACTGGCAGCTAAAGCCGTGATTGGATCGATGCCACACCTGTGTGTGGCAAGAGACCCGACGAATGGCATAGAAATTGTATTGCAATTAGGATTAAAATCTGAAGCAATAGAAAAGGCCCATGAATTTTCTACGCATTTTTTCATCGGAGGAAATTTATTCATACCCAATACATATTGTGTACCAGGGAGAAAAGTTTGCATTACTCCACTATTATGAGCCTTTGCTCGAGAATCATCATCCGACTTTGCTACGTGATCAGCACTAACTGACCCTAATTCTGCTGCGATGGCCAAACCACCCGAATCTACAAATTCGTCTGCATGTATCCTTGATGCCAATCCCATATTCTTTGAAGCTGTAATAATGTCGATTGTATCATCCACCGTGAACCAACCAGGTTCACAAAATACATCTGCCCACAGAGCAATACCTTGTTTTACAACCATTGGAAGTTGCTTACTGATTAACTCTTCAATATAATCTTCCTTATTGTTCTGCCTAGGAACATCGTGTGCACCTAACCAAGTTGCTTGAATATCACATTCTGAAATTCGATTAACTCTTTCTGTAGCTTCTAGCAATTTGAGTTCAGACTCGGTACTAAGGCCGTACCCACTTTTCGCTTCCATAGTTGTTGTACCCATTCTTAATGCATTGGAAGCTCTCTGAACTCCAAGGTCAACCAACTCCTGAATAGAACGACTTCTGGTGGCTTCAACCGTCTTCGATATTCCCCCTCCTATTTTTGAGATGTCTGAGTAACTCAAGCCCCTTTGCCTAAGTGCCATCTCGTTACTTCTATCTCCGTCCCATATCAAATGAGTATGTGAATCTACAAAACCAGGCACTATTGCTCCTCCTTTTGCATCTATGATGTTCATATCCCCTATCATTTCTGAATTTCTATCCCACGATGGAGCATATTCAGAGATTAAATCTTCTGAGTCTCTTATACTAAGTATAATCCCATCGTCAACTAAAATCCCCAATCCTTCTGAGTAGATATTCAGATCTTTATCACCCATTTCGTGACCTACGAGCGGTTTTGTGGAGTCGCCATGGGACATGTGGGCTATTTCCCCAGAGTTAACCACCAGTGTTCGCACGGCTCTCGACAGTAGTGATGCTTGAAAGCACTACCCTTCTCGGAAATACGTGACAGGACTAATTGTGGGCATCGAGAGTACTGCTCATACACTATCTATTGGCTTTGTAGATGAATCAGGAAAGCTATTCTCGTCCGAATCAGCTTTATTCAAGCCAGAGGAAGGTGGGATACATCCCCGCGAGGCTGCCGATCATCATTCTCTAGTTGCACCGAACCTTGTCTCTTCTCTTATGAATAGGGAAGATTTCAGTCATGAAGATATTATTGCAGTCTCATTTAGCCAGGGCCCGGGCCTTGGACCATGCTTACGTATCGGAGCCTCGGTTGCCCGTTCACTCTCGTCTTTCTGGAAAGCTCCCCTAATTGGCGTTAACCATTGTGTCGCACACATTGAGGTAGGAAGGAATCAAACTGGTTGCGATGATCCAGTTTTATTGTATGCAAGTGGGGGAAATACACAAGTTATAGCCAGATCCGGAAGTAAGTACAGGGTAATCGGAGAGACTTTGGATATTGGCATCGGTAACATGCTGGATAAATTCGCTCGCAACCATGGTATTCCTTTTCCTGGGGGTCCAGCTATTGAAAGACTGTCTCAAAAATGGGCTGAAAAAATATATGTCAATGAGCCAGAACTACTGACACTTCCATATGGCGTGCATGGTACAGACCTAGCCTTTTCAGGACTATTGACATCCGCATTATCTCATTCTAAGAAATTACCATTGGAGCAAGTTTGTTACTCCCTTCAGGAGCATGCTTTCTCTAGTTGTATTGAGGTTGCTGAGAGGGCTATGGCCCATACTGGAAAATCCGAATTACTCCTAGGGGGTGGTGTTGCTTGTAATGAGAGGCTACGTCAGATGAGTGCTATAATGTGCGAAGAAAGAGGAGGACGATCTTTCTGGCCAGAAAAGCAGTACTGCATAGACAATGGAACCATGATTGCTGAATTGGGGAGGAAAGAGATACAATCTGGGAGGATTACAGAATTGGATGAAAGCGCTATTGACCCATCCATGAGAACCGATTCTTCTACTATAACATGGACTTGA
>DALC01000021.1:6261-18130 GCA_002499325.1 Euryarchaeota archaeon UBA538 | reverse complement strand
CTACACTAGAAAATCGATAAAAATCCTCAATTCAACCGCTTAGTTGAACAGAAAAACCTCCTAGCATTACCATGGTTGGAGGCAAACTCGTCTGGAGAGAGGTAGTAATTGAAGATCCAGATGGCGGGAAAATAATCCTTTGGCCACATCTCCCTTGTATCCTAATGCCCAACCAAATCAGATCCAGAGAAATCTGGGACGGGCTGGCCCTACTCCTCTCGACTAATGATTTTTTATCGATGAAGGACGATTATGTGAATGAGAGAAAAAGTCCTGGAGCCAACGTTGAGGCGGCAATATCCTCAGGCACTCAGTTCGGAAAATTATTGAAGGAACTCAGAGAGTTAGAAATTGATGGCCCACATATTCCCGATCCAGAACCTATGCGACTCGTCACACATGCACAAAATGCCAGAGGGGGTCTTCCGATATATCTGATAGAGCCCGATATAAGCGAAGAAAAATGGGTAGACTGGCTGTCTAGGAGTGCGGATATGCAGGTTAGAATATCATCTCTAGTATCAAGACTTTCGTCTAACAGCAGATGGAAGAAAGACTCTGCTAAAGCAGTCTCAAAAATACAGCAGGATAGAGTAATTGATACTGAGATGGGGGCAGCTTCCGCTACCTGTTTTTCATGGAATGCCGAGGAAGAAAGAGTGATTGGTAGAAATCTATCACAAGAAAGAGACATGAGATTCGCCTCTAGAATAAGGGGGGCATTGGCTGACTTGAGGGACAGCAGGGTTGATGTTGAAGAATCGTCACAGCCACTACTGATGGTACCAGTACATCAGGCCAGACTGCCTCTGATAGAGCAATCAATTTTAGCTTGGCCCGAACCAGAAACAATCAGGAGTATGGAATAATGTCTATCTCGCCCGAATTTAACATCGAAACTCAAACTTTCAGATTCATACCTTCAGTACCGATAGATCATTCTGAGGCCATAAACCTAGCTTCAGGTACCAAGGCGGGAGACTACGTTGTAGTCTCACATGAAGAGCCCAGAGCCACATATGTTATTGAGCCGAATGGCTCAATTCTAGTACATGGCCTGTCCAGGAGTGAAGTTGCTGAGTTGGCTGTTCAGGAATTACTGCTCAATCTTGGACTCCCACTCGAAGGCCTTTCAATGGACTCCGGAGAAATCATAGTAAGCTTCTCTCTTGGTAAGAATGTACTTTTAGAAATAGCTGAAAAAAGATTTTCAGATATTGAGATGGACGAACGAATTGATGCTATCAGGATTTCAGCATCACTACACAAAGCCACAATCATACTATACGATAATGGCAAAGGAGTGGTTTTAGGACAATCTTCGAGAAAAGTATCCGAGATGGCAGTGAGGCATTGGGCTGAAAAACTGCATAATGAAGAAGCATTGACGTGAGATAATGCTGGTTAATGACGGATGGAAAGGGCCTATTGTGGACCAGCACATGCATCTGGATAAAACCAACAGATTCCTCAGGGCCGCTGAAGAATTCTCAAATGCCGGAGGTACAGGAATCTTTCTTGTTCACAAACCATCATTTTCAACGTCTCTTCCTAGAGATATCAACGACTACAGGGGCGCATACCAAGAGACATTGAATATGGCCTCAAAAGTTAGGAAAAAAATAGGACTAGATGTTCAAGTCGTACTTGGGCCTCATCCCGTCACTTGGGATATCCAAGCAAACACTATGGGTATCGAAGAGTCGACTGAACTACATATTTCCGCAGTAGGACTAGCACTAGAAATGATAGAGGCTGGAGATGCGATATGCCTTGGCGAGGTTGGAAGACCACACTATCAGGTTTCTGAGGAAAGATGGGAGAAGGCAAACGAAATGCTACTAGAGATAATGAGAATGGCCTCATCCGCAAACTCCCCCATACAGTTACATGTTGAAGATAATGGTCATCAGACATGTGCAGATATGGCCTCCCTATGTGACAAAGCAGGCCTCCCCAGAAATAGGGCTGTCAGACATTTTGCGTCTTCCGATCTAAGCCAGAGAAATACTTCAGGACTCCCAGTCACTGTAAGTATGGGAAAGGGAAGCATCGAAGGAATATGCTCCTCAATAGAACAATGTAACTCACATTGGGGAATGGAGACGGATTTTCTTGACGACCCAAAGAGGCCGGGAGCGGTACTTGGTCCCCGGACTATTCCAAAGAGAACAAACCAACTGTGTAAAGCTCTCAGATTAATGGAATGGGATGATGAAAAGATAGAGCGGTACATCCTAGATATCCACGAGAATTGGATTTCCTCAACCTACTTCTAGTCGAATATAGTCTTGGGAGTGAAAGTCAAGATCGCTCCAATAATGAAAATTAGTACAGAAGTCGCGAAAAATCCAAACTCAGAAAAACCAATGTCAAATCCCATCTCCTCGATCCCCATTTTCCAAACGGGACTGTTAACCGGCATGAACAATATCATCGAGGCTATACCTATTCGCTGCCTTGGGAGCACATGCTACCGACAACGCCATTACTTTTCAACTACGAAGTAAGAAGTTCTCCATGACCGAATCGGTTTAGAGATGACATACGCTCGGCCTGCCAGAGCGCCTGTAGTGAAGGGGTTATCACAAGAGGTTTCCAACCTCTTGTCCCGGGTTCAAATCCCGGCGGGCGCACCATTCGAGAAACTTTGAGTGAAGCATTGAAACGCTCCCCTCTCTGCGTTGAGCCATGTCGGGTGATGGGAAATCCAAAGGCGGGGAATCAATGGCTGTCACATCGATCAGTAAAGACAACTCGGACCTTCTTGAAGAAAGACAGGTTGTCGGCCGCAAGATATGGAGGATTTTCCCATATGTCATGACATATTGGCAGAGAGCCCTCGGAGGTCTTCTGGCCAATATGGGTGCAAGAGTCTTCGATTTGATCCCATTCATTGCTATCGGTATGGCCGCTGATTATTACAACCCTGATAATCCTCAATTCACAAATTCTAGGATAGAAAGTTTTGTCACTATAGAATCAATACCAGATTTGGGTCCAATAAGCTCAACTGAGCTTGGCTTTGGTCTGCTTATATTCGCATCATTTGTTATTCTGGCGATATTCCAAGGATTTAGCAATCAACTTTGGCAATCTATAGCATACAAGGCCCAGCACGACATTAGGATGGATGCTACGAGGTCACTATTGAACATGGAAGCATCCTATTTCGAGACCCGTCAAACTGGAAATCTAATGTCTGTCTTGTCCGCCGATGTAGCCCAACTTGAGGATATAATATCAGATTCTAGCACCAGCATAATCAGGATATTCACGACTTTGTGCACTGCATTCGTAATCTTGTACTGGATGTCTCCGTTGCTCTGTATGATTCTGTTCGGGCCACTGTTTATGATAGTACCAATGGTTATTTGGTTCTCAACAAGAGTACAACGAAAATATCGTAAACAGAGGGAGAGTACAGGCGGAATAATTGCTATCCTTGAGAATGTCCTATCTGGAATAACCATTGTTCAAGCATACAATGCGACTGGCTTCGAGAGAGAAAGGGTTGAGAATCAGAGCGGTAATTACAGGGATCAAGCAGTACAGGCCGCATTCATCAGAAATAGATTCATCCCTGGGTTCCATATCGTCGCAGGGATCTCATTTGGACTTCTAGTCTCTGCGGGAGGCTGGCTCATGAATTCGGGACAGATTAGCGTTGGGCAATTTGTGACCTTTCTCCTTATATCTACAAGAATGACGATGCCACTGTGGATTTTAGGAATGCTCTTGAATCAGCTTCAGAAGGGTGAAGCAGCATCCAGAAGGGTATTCGCAGTTATCGATCTGGAGCCTTCCATCTTCGACAGAGAGGATTCCATCCCCTTACAGGATCCGATTGATAGTGTGTCATTTCAAGACGTTTCATTTGCATACCCATCCTCAAGTTCAAACGTCCTCAGTGGAATAAATCTTAATGCCTCTTCGGGACAATTTCTCGGAGTGATGGGGCACACTGGAGCTGGAAAAAGTACGATTCTAAAGTTAATCGAAAGATTTTACGAGCCACAAACAGGAAAAGTACTGATTAATGGCAGGGATATCAATGAATTCTCCATTGAATCAGTTAGATCAAGAATTGGTTTTGTGTCACAAGACCCATTCCTGTTTTATGGGACAATAAGAGACAATGTCTGCTATGCCAGAGATGCGGATGAGAGTGAGATTCTCAATGCGTTGGAATTGGCTGGTGCTTCGGAATTCATCTCCCAACTATCAAACGGCCTTGATACAATGGTAGGAGACAGAGGGGTAATGTTGTCTGGAGGACAGAGGGCAAGGATTAGTTTAGCCAGAGCACTTCTGAAGAACCCAGATTTATTGATTCTAGATGAGGCCAGTGCGGCTCTTGATGCTGAAACCGAGAAGAGAATCCAACAGTCATTGTTCGACGGCTCAAGTGGTTCAAAGAAGAGGATAACAATCGCAGTTGCTCATCGCCTCGCAACAATTAGGAATGCTGATGAGATAATCGCAATGGTAGATGGTGCAATCGTTGAGAGAGGAAAGCATGAGGGACTCATCGCCAATGAAAATGTATATGCATCACAGTGGTCTATTCAGACAGGCGAACTAGACTGATAGGTGAGGAATTGGACGATATCGAATGGACCAGGGTCGATCCGGGTTCAACTTACTTGGGGTCTAATAATCGCGCTATCATCTTTGGCGCACCCGGGCCAAGACACGAGGTTTCTATTCAGCACTCTTATGAGATTTCCAAGGAAGCTATTCCACTTTCGAAAGCCTTAGCTCTGTGCGAGGCATCAGAACTATCAATATCCTCTGAATCAGAGTGGCAACTTGCCTATGACAGGGGATTAATCCGAGAAGGAAAAGGTATCGAGGTCTTAGAGGACCGCATCTCATCATCATATTGGGGGAAAGTTTGTGATGGTAGGGCATTCCTACCTAACGGCTCTAGCTTGGAGGTATGCAGGGAATGGGCCCGGAATAAAGCCACACCTAGGTATCTGCCTCCAACATCATCGGTCAGAAAGCTCGCAAGAATGGTCAGAAGGGGGAGCAGGGACAAAAATCCAATTTCGCCACGACTCCCTAAAAGCCCCCCAACATCAAGAGTCTTATTGGAGGAAATTTCAATTATTATCTTACTAGGAATTATTCCATCATTTCTCTGGGCATATTTCAATGCAAGCCCCGGATATATTGAGACTGGATGGCCAGGTTTGATTTTAGGAGGGGTAATCCTAGGGATATTGTCTGGCTTATTCTGGAGGCCTAAACAGCCAACATGGTGGGCGGACGGATCAAAGATGTTCCCAAGAAGGTGAAAAAAATTGAACCGAGAAAACTCCAGAATAATATGGACACACATCCAAGATGCTGGTGATAAGTTAGTCGGAAAGTTGCCACCCTCTCGCTATCACCCTAAAGGAAGGAATCCTTATGCTCATGTGGCCATATGTGTAAAGGGGAGATTCGGCCAGTCTTACAAGGAAATTCCAGACGAAAGAATTCAGGAGGTCATGGATTTTATTGACCACTTGGTGGAGAATCCAAGCTAGCTTCGCGAACGGTCGTCTATCTGAAGTCCGGATCCACCAGTAAGAATTCTCAAATTGGCTCTTATGACACCTATTCCGTAATTCCAATGTAGACTAAAGGCAACAATAGGGGATAAGAATACTGTCAAGAAATCTCTATTTGGTGAGGCCCCCATGAGAGATCCATACCAGGCAATTAGGTTGTATAGGCCAGCTAAGGTCGGAAGTAAGTGTGCCCCTGCCCTAGGCAGCCCCATAGGCACTGCTGAAAGACTCACGTCCCAGAAATCGGGCCATGCAATTCCCCCATTTGCTAGTCCCCAAAAAAAGAACGCAAAAGCCCCTATGACAAGTGGGGGGAATAAAGCTACCAGAGTGTGAGTAAACTCATGAAGCTCGGGATATTTCTTACTCGCAAGGGTCCTGACTAGTCCATAGTTTCCGATTTGCTTTCTAACTCTTGAGAGATTACGTCTTCTATGCCACATTACAGCAGTCCTATCAGTCCATATCTTGTGCCCCGCTTCCCTTATTCGGTAATCAAGTAGTACGTCTTCAGCACCTATTGCCCCTTCGTCGAATCCACCAACCTCATTCAGGACGGATCTACGATATGCCGAGTTAACTCCGGGCAACTGATTCACTTCATCTAGATCCGAGCCTCCTACTTTACCGTAATTTGTTCCCGTTGTGAAGATAGTACTGCAGAATGTGACATCGATAACCCGTTGCCATAACGTCGACTCTTCTGGTGGAGCAAAATTCGGCCCCCCCACTCCTGAAACTTCCTCTCTTTCGAACCACCTAACTAGATTGGAAACCCAATTCTTGGGAACAATTACATCATCATCGGTAAAGAAAACAAACTCCGACTCTGTCTGTTCCAAAGCGATATTACATGCATCGGCTCTAGTTTTGGAGCCCCTGTCATCGATGAAGCGAACTCCTTTCAAATCTGCCATATCTTTTCCAGGGTCGCTCTCTGGGCCAACAACTACAATCGATACATCACTGTACGTCTGGGCCAGAAGGCCATCAATAGCTACACCTAGCTCTGTGGAATTACCCACGGACGGGATAATGACACAAACCGAACCGCGCACGACATGCGACTGGAGTACTCATATTCAAAACAGCGCTAACAAATCAAGGATCATTGGTTACTCTTGGAGCTAGGAAATAGGTCCAACTTGCACCGCCCTCGTTACTGTTCCATGACATCCTAAGTGGATATTTCTCCTGGAATTCGACTACCACTTGTTCCGTAAGTCCGCCTGCGAGCTTCCTTGTAAGCGGATCTAGGAATTGCAGGGAATAAGTCGAACTGGTAGGAGTGTTAGAGCTCAATTCACTCAATTCACCAGATTCGAAAGACACAGTCACGCTCTCCCCAGCCTCCTGATCTGCGGAGATAGTCATCTTTGTGCTATCAAGACTCAGGTTAACCAGCTCATTCACCATCTTCGCGGCACGTAGTGCTCTAGATATCTTATCTGAGCCTATTGTAGCACTATTATTGAAATTCAGTTCCGGCATCTTTGGTTGAGTCATAGTGCCAACATCCAGGCCTCTAAGTATCCTATGTACCTCTCCAACTCTGACATTAATCGCTCCAACTGCGTCATCATAATCAATCTCAACTAAATCCCCAGGTCCAGCCAAACTCAACAAATCTCTCATCTTACTCAGCTCTATTCCTATCTCCACGGGCTCCACCTCATATGTCTCGAAGCACTCATCCCCGATGGTTGCCGATAGAAGGGCCACATGTGAGCCATCTACTACGATGGTATGCAGTCCCTTTTCTCCCCAGACCAGTTTCGCCTCCTCTGCCAAAACAGAAAGCAGGTCGATAATTTCCCTCATCAATTGGGTGTTCGCAGTCACTCTAAGCATCTTATCACGCATAGTCACACAGTTGGGGGTCTTTCATCCTTCGGAAGGCCCACTAGGCCGGCTACTGATACTCCCTGAACTTCTTACCACAGTTTTTACAAGTACACACCTTAGTCTCAGGTTCATCCGAGCTTCTGGTTTGCATAAGGATGACGAAAATCTCATTCTTGTCACACCTTGGACATCTAATGTCCCCAACTCTCAGAACTCCTTTTCCGCCCTCGTCCTCGACAACCTCTGTTAGATGTTTGAGATTCTTCGTCTCCCCAGAAGATCTGGCTTTACTCAAATCTATAGTCTCGCCAGTCATAGGGTCTGTAAATTCAGCACCCTTGCCATCCTTTCCCGTCAGAGGTCCTTCGTACCCGCATGTGTAGTTAGTGCATCTGATATTTCCATTGGGCTCCATAAATCCAAGAGTTCCACATTCTGGGCAAAACATCTCTTCCTCTCCTGACAGTATCGTACAGACATAGTAGTGCTGTGCCAACTGACTATTCAACTATTCTACAAAAGGAGTGAAAAAAACACTTAAGACATCAGTTCTAGAGTGGTTCGATAACCAGCCCATGCAAGACCAATACTTCCGATAATGGTGACCAATGCGTATGCCAAGGCAGTGGAATTAGAATCTTCTGAAAACTCGAGATAGTCCATGGCGAAGGTCGACATTGTTGTGAATGAACCAAGGACCCCCGTAGCAAAAACAGCCATAGCCCCCTCGCTTAATGCATTACCAGCTGCGATAGCACCAAAAATACAGCCCAGCAATAGTGAACCTAGAAGATTTACCCCCACGGTCGCATATGGCCCTGAATCAGGCTCGAATGAGCTTTGTATCGAATATCTCAGTGAAGCGCCTATGGCGCCCCCCACCGCGACTAATGCCAATAGTCGAATATCCATGCATCCACACAGGCATATGACGTTTGACTTCTTCTGAAGATTTTACAATCGGACCGTTGAAGCGTGAAGGCCCAATGCGACGACCATGGAGATATGGTACGACTGGAGGCTATCAAGAGTAGTCGATGCCGAAGGAAACGTCTTGGATCAGGTAAATTGGACTGCATCGAGTTCGGTAAATGCTCTGGTGGAAAGACTGTCTGTACTCCAATCAGGAAGGCTGAGTCCAGAGGCTAGAGTTCTGGCCAATAGGTTCCCTGAGGCAGTTTCAAATCCCTTAGGGGCGATTTCCGATGAATCCTGGCCCGAACTAAGTAAAGAGGAGTCGGAGATGCTTTCAGAGGCATCAATAGCACTTGCCAGGAAAGGAGTAGCGGCGTCTGCTTCGGATCCAGATCGCAGGCTGGACATGCTATCATCATCTTCCATTGAACTCAGGGCTTCTTGGACAACCCAAGAGGCGAGATCAGTTGAGTGGGCGGGCTTATTCCTTCCGGACTTAGATCTGGATGAGAGAAGGGCCGATATTCCCCTATTTGTGGCCAAATCAAAAGATATTGAGAATCTAGCAACTGACTTGGGGGTTTCTATTCCGGACCACCCTCCCTCAGAATTGGAGTGGTCTGCAATGAAATCTCAAGCTAAAGGGGTGGTATCTCTGTCTGAGAGGCTTCTTCTAAATGAGCAAGCTACCAAGGAGCTTGCAAACTCTTACGTCCCTTCTCTCTCTTCTCTAATCGGGCCACTGGGAGCAGCTAGAATGGTAGTACTGGCTGGTGGAAGGGAGAGACTAGCAAGAATGCCCAGCGGTAGCCTACAGGTTCTAGGAGCATCTGGAGCTATGGCGGCACACAGAAGAGGAGCTCCTCCTCCTAAACACTCTCCTGTCCTGTTCTCAATGCCTCTTGTCAGCAGATCTCCGAGATGGGTTCGGGGCAAGATAGCCCGTTTCTTGGCAGGCAAGTGCTCAATTGCTGTCAGGATCGACCATTTCGGAGGTCAGACATGGGATGATGAAGAAATCAAGAAAATCCATAGAGAGGCCGAGTCCATAAGGGATAGATTCCCGATCCCGCCTAAGAGAGGCTAGCCTATGCCTAGGAAACCAATATCTCTTGGTTGGGGCGTAAAGAAGGAGGGTAAGTCAATATGGACAAGAAATGCGAACAAAGGTGTTTCAGTCAAGGGAGAGAGGAGGAAGAGAACTGGGAAGATCGAATGGAGGAGATGGGACCCCTACAAATCGAAGGTTGCGGCAGCTCTACTGAAGACAAAAGGAGATCCCTCGCAAATACTACCAGATCCCGGATCAGTCTGCCTATACCTAGGTGCGTCTTCAGGAACAACTGTCAGTCATATTCACGACCATGTGTGTGGGGCGGAAAACCATCATAATGGCCAGTTATTGGCAATTGAAATATCTCCCAGGATGATGAGGGATCTACAAACTCTGGCTGAACAGAGAAAGGGATTAATCCCAATCCTAACAGACGCAAGGGATGTCAATGGTTATGCCACAATGATGAGGAGTAAAGCACAATGGATTCATCAAGATCTTTCCATAGCAGATCAGGCTCAGAATTTCATTTCCATAGCTGAGAAAACTCTATCCAAGGGAGGGACAGGGATACTAAGCCTGAAGGCAGCCAGTGAGAGGTCCATCGACGGAGAAGATGAGAGTAGGTTCGCTAGGGCTGAGTCACTTCTGAGACAATCATCATTGGATTTCATCGAAAGGATCGACATCGGACAATATCAGGAACAGCATGCCGTTTTCCATGTCAGGCATCTATAGGCCCGCGGTCCCGATAATTCCGAATCCGGCCACGGCTAGGCCATAGAGTCCAATCGATAGGTAATTCATAATTAGACCAGCTATGGCCATGCCCTTGTTAAGTCCGTTCATCTCTGAGGCTTTCCTCATTCCCATGTGGCCAAGTATGATTCCTCCGACTGTGGTAAATGGAGCTAGACATGCAGTGAAACACAAAATCGGGGAGGAGATGTGTGAGAACCAGGTAACCAGTCCGAGTACCATGCTCCAAGTCGCCTCATCGTTGCTAGGTTGCATCATCATCATCGGTTGCACATAAGGTCCAGATTGCCCCTGCTCACCACTGGAAACTTGATTTGGCGTTCCGGTAAGAACTCCTGGCTGCTCGTCATTCTCTGAGCCGTCCCACCATTCATCAGATTCCCCTTCTTCCATATCATTTCCTGAAGGGCTGCAGATATGAGTTTTATCTAACCAAGGTGACAGATACTATCTTTGAGCTCCTGCTCCTCGCAAAACCATGCCCGAGTTACCAGAGGTCGAAACGGTAAGGAGAGGGCTCTCCCGTCATTTGATTGGTAGGAAGGTAATAGATCTCCAGCTCAGAAGAAGTGATCTTAGATTCCCGTTTCCAGATGGCTTCAAACAGCAAATAGAGGACTCTGAGATTATCTCTATAGATCGTAGAGCAAAATACCTCTTGATTAGACTTAATAGTGGTATTACATGGCTCAGTCACTTGGGAATGAGTGGTAGATGGACACTAATTGGAGGTGGTAGAGAGACTCGTCCTGGTAAATTCTTGCACGGTGCAGAGATCGGCACAGGGGAAGGCCCTCACGACTGGGTAGTGGCACACTTGGACGATGGGGGCAAAGCGGTTTATTCAGACCACAGGAGATTTGGGATTATGGATTTCTTCCCCACCGATGGCGAGAATGAATACAAACTACTCTCTCATCTTGGCCCCGAACCGATTCCCGGGCAATTATCTCCGATGGATTTAGCTAACTCTTTGAGAGGGAAGAGAACTCCAATCAAGAGCGCCCTATTGGATCAGAGAATTATCGCAGGACTTGGAAACATATACGTTTGCGAGATACTCCATAGGTCAGGAGTATCTCCTCGGAGAACCGCTACCAATGTTGCAGGACTATCAGGCGTATCAAAGAGGGTGGAGAAATTAACTTACAACACCCATGAAGTGATTACGGAGGCAATCGACTCTGGAGGTTCCACTCTTCAGGACTTTAGAGGTGTGGATGGCGATGATGCACTAGGTTACTTCCCCCATAGTTTCGGCGTCTACGGTAGAGAGGGAAAAAACTGTACAAAATCAGAGTGTGATGGAGTAATAAGGAGAATCGTACAATCCAACAGATCTACTTTTTATTGCCCTGGATGCCAGAACTAACCGACATAGCTCCGACATTGGCATCACCACGGAAACCGACAAAATCTGAAAATTTCATCCGATTATTTAGAAAATATTCATGCCCCTGCCCCACGGAGGGCCAAATATGTCTGATATTGGGATACGCCCAAAACTCATTGCTGAATTCATTGGGACCTTTTTCCTAGCCCTCACGATATGCACAGCCGCCGTACACGGTTCAGCAGGACAGTTAGCCCCATTTGCGATAGCTTCAACGTTGATGGTCATGATATACTCTGTTGGGCATATTTCCGGAGCGCACTTCAATCCAGCCGTGACTATTGCAATTTGGTTACGGGGCGCTTGTCACAAGGACGAGGTTTCTCCCTACATAGCTACCCA
>DALC01000021.1:4616-5869 GCA_002499325.1 Euryarchaeota archaeon UBA538 | reverse complement strand
CAATACAGATGGAGACTTCACATGCGGCAGGAGCAGAATTTCTGTACACCTTTGCCTTAGTCTATGTCATCCTCAACGTTGCTACCAGTGAGGCGACCGAGGGCAATGGATACTTCGGGGCGTCTATAGCGTTCGTAGTTCTCGCTGGGGCGTTAACAGTCGGAGATATTTCGGGTGGATCGTTCAATCCCGCAGTAACGGGTGCGCTATACGTCTCAGGTGTTATAGAGGTCACAGATTTGTGGATACATTTACTTCCTCAGCTCTCTGCTGGATTACTCGCTGTCCAAGCCTTCAGGGTTACTCAGTAACTTCGATCACATGTTCCTACGGAACTTTCCACCACTCTCGAAGAGAGCCTGAGTGACTTGACCGACTGTACAGTGCTCTACTATTTCCATCATCACCTCAAAGAGATTCTCTCCTCTTCTGGCGGCCTCCTTGAGCTTCTGAATCCCCTCATCTGCCTTTTTGACATTATCAGCCTTGAATTCCCCATTACGGGCTATGACCATCTTCTTCTCTGTTATGTCGGAGCGAGTAACCTCGATATCGAAGTCATCTGCGGAAACATTCACGGGTTCCGGATCTGTGAAGGTATTGACTCCTACTATGGGAGTCTCACCTGTATGCTTTCTATGCTCATAGATCATTCCTTCATCCTGAATCCTGTTCCTCTGGTAATTAACCTCCAGCGCTCCAAGAACGCCTCCTCTGCTGTGCATCTCCTCGAAAATCTTGAGGACACGCTCCTCGACCTCGTTGGTTAGGAACTCTGCAATAAATGATCCCTGGAGCGGATTCTCATTCCGAAGCCATCCGTACTCCTTGGCAAGTATGAGCTGGATTGCCACTGCGTCTCTCACAGTATCCTCCGTGGGTGTTCCGAAGGCCTCATCCCTACTGTTTGTGTGCAGGCTATTCGCGTTATCAGCCAGTGCATACAGGGCTTGCAAGGTAGTCCTATAGTCATTCCAAGTGAACTCCTGGGAGTGCAAAGATCTCCCGCTGCTCTGAATGTGATACTTCAGCTTCTGCCCCCTCTCGCCTACTCCGTAGAGGTCTCGCATGGCGATTGCCCAAATCCGTCTTGAGACCCTACCTATCACCGCATACTCTGGATCCATTCCGTTCGAGAAGAACCATGAGAAGTTTCGTAGGAATTTATCAGCATCCAGCCCTCTCGCCTTGAACAGTTCGACATATGTGAGACCATTAGACAACGTCAGGGCAGACTGAGTAATTGGATTTGC
>DALC01000021.1:3904-4267 GCA_002499325.1 Euryarchaeota archaeon UBA538 | reverse complement strand
GCCTCGTCAATATGATATCCACTTATACTGACAAAATAGTGGTTTCTAACATCGTTATCCACGTAGAATTCAGCGACATCTCCCATCATCTTGAGGGCGGTATCTAGATTGAAGACTAGTGTATTCTGGCCCATTGCCTCCTTCAACTGATCAGCTTGAACTGTTCCACGTACTGTGGATAGAGTTCTGGCTCTAATTTCAGAGGCCTCCCCCTCCGTCGGCGCTCTGCCGTTCTCGTCTACAAATTTCCTGGTCTGCTGTCTGATTGCAACGTTGAAGAATGCAGCCAAGTGCCACCAGTAATTCCCATTAATGGTCATACTGACAGATGTATTGGGGGCGCACAAATCAAACCCTTCGAAA
>DALC01000021.1:2616-3887 GCA_002499325.1 Euryarchaeota archaeon UBA538 | reverse complement strand
TCGTTATCTACGTAGAACTCAGCGACATCTCCCATCATCTTGAGGGCGGTATCTAGATTGAAGACTAGTGTATTCTGGCCCATTGCCTCCTTCAATTGATCCGCTTGAACTGTTCCACGTACTGTGGACAGAGTCCTAACTCTAATTTCAGAAGCCTCCTCCTCCGTCGGCGCTCTGCCGTTCTCTCCTACAAATTTCCTAGTCTGCTGTCTGATTGCGACGTTGAAGAATGCAGCCAAGTGCCACCAGTAATTCCCATTAATGGTCATACTGACAGATGTATTGGGAGCGCACAAATCAAACCCTTCGAAAAGCCTATCCATCTCCTCTATGGTACTGATACTTACTCCTGATTCGCATACCTTTCCGAAAATATCCAGCCTCTCTCTTGGGTCATTCCCATACAGGCTCGGCGAGTCAAAGGCTACCGAGAGGCGATTGAAGTCCTGATCTTGTGAAAGGAAATGATACCTCTTATTCGTCCTCTCGGCACTTCCTTCTCCTGCGAACATTCTAACGGGTAGCTCGTCCTGTCTTCTGAATGGAAACACCCCTCCTGTGAATGGGAATGAGCCAGGCGCATTTTCTCTGCGAATCCACTCCAGTTGCTCTCCCCAATCATTTGACGAGGGAAGGGCAACACGAGGTACTTTGGTTCCGGACATTGTCTCATGAGTTGTCTTAACTGGAATCTCCTTACCCCTGACAGTATAGCTAGCCTCTCCTGATTTGTAGGCAGTAGCCATTGATTCGAAACTATTCAGTGCATCCCATGCCTCACTAGGGACAGTAGATCTAATTTGTTTAGCCTCGGACTCTAAGTCGTCAGCAGATGAGTTCTTGCCTGCTACCCTCATCTGCTTAGAAGACGCTTCCAATTGCTGAACGAGTCTGACCGCCTCACTGACTTCCTTCGTCCTCTGATGATATCCGCGCACGACCGAGGCAACTTCAGCGAGATAGCCCTGACGCTTCGGAGGAATTGGAGGCTCTCTAGTGGGAAGGCCATCAACGCCCAGCCTTGGTTCCGTAGCTACAAAACTAGTCTCAAACCTCTGGTTCAGTATATTGGCCAAGCTTTCCCAAAGCCTGTCTACGCCCGCATCTGCGAATTGACTGGCTATGGTGGGAACTACAGGCATTGATTCTGGACTTTGGTCGAATGCCTCTCTGTTCCTTTGGAACTGCTTACGGATTTCTGTAAGGGCATCCTCTGCTCCAGGTCTGTCAAACTTGTTCAGTACAACGATATCAGAGAAATCCAAGGCCGC
>DALC01000021.1:0-2229 GCA_002499325.1 Euryarchaeota archaeon UBA538 | reverse complement strand
GCTACTTCGGTAATCGCATCGTTACCTTGCCCTATCCCACTGGTCTCAACCAGAATCAAGTCGAACCCAACGGCCTTGCAAACCTCTATTGCCCGGTCGATACAGTCTGCTATCTCTCGGCCACTGTCCCTACTAGCAAATGATCGCATGAATAGATTAGAATCAGTGAGTGAATTCATCCTTATCCTGTCTCCAAGAAGGGCCCCACCTGTCTTCTTCCGCGTCGGATCAGTAGCCAATAGGGCTACCCTCGCTTCCGGATTGTCCCTCCTGATTCGAAGCATAACCTCGTCCATAAGGCTGGACTTACCAGCTCCACCAGTCCCGGTGACGCCGACTACTGGGCAACCTCCAGACACGACTACGGACCTTATCCTAGCTAGGGCGTCTTCGAACTCCGCATTGGTTGAGTTCTCAGCCATCGTCAGCATTTTTGACACGGATCCATGATCATCGGCAGTAATTGGACTGTGCAGGGACTCAAATCTTGATGATTTCATTAGGTCAATATTACTGGCCTGTCGCATGGCATCCTGTACCATTCCCACAAGCCCCATCGATCTCCCGTCATCGGGAGAGTAAATCCTAGCTATCTGACTATCCTTGAGGTGTTCTATCTCATGTGGTAAGATAGTTCCTCCACCGCCGCCAAAAAGAAACACATGCCCGAATCCGTTGCTATCAAGGATTTCACGGGTATGTGTGAACATCTCTACTGCTCCACCTTGGTATGAAGTGATAGCCACGGCGTGTGCATCTTCCTGTATGGCGGCTCTTGCCACTTCGTCTGCACCCCTGTCGTGACCAAGATGAATTACCTCGCAACCCTGACTCTGTAGGATTCTTCTGAATATGCCAATAGCCGCATCATGTCCATCGAAGATGGCAGCGGCAGTGATTACTCTGAGTGGCATCCGTGCATCAGCCATGCTTTCCGGACACCATTATCTGACATGAAGCCCACGGAAGGCCAAATCATGCGATAAACCTCAGATTGATGCCACAATTGAGATTGATTCAGGGCATATTTCAAGGACCCATGCCAGCAAAAAAATTCGGTCTTAATCCAGACTCTATGTTTTCCCAAGGACGGAACTTCTAATCCTTCTCCCATCCAAATTCGTATAGTCAGAACCACCCGCTTGCGAGTAGTCCAGCGAAGGCGAACATCAAGATGCCCATGCACCCGTCTATTACGTGAGCAATTGACCTCAGACGCTCTATCCTATCACCAGAGCTCAGAATTGCAGCTACAGTCACGTACCAAGATCCATCGATTACCATGCCCAGAGTACCCATCCCAAGTAGTGTACCGATGCTGACGTCCGCCTCGATGAAAGGAGCATATAGAGCCAGCATCCATGCCAGAATCTTTGGGTTGAAAAGCGCAATCATGAATCCTTGGATGAAGCCAGTAAAGTCAGATCCTATACCCTCATTGGAGACATCGTGAGTCTTAGGTCCCTTCCAAGAGCTCTGGACGAATCTAGTCCCCAGCCACAATAGTATTGCTACTCCTCCCCAATGAAGGGCCAATTGAGCTCCATCGTGCAGAGATAGTGCGGTGGCCAATCCAAGGGCCGCAAGAAATGCGTAGATTCCGAAACCTATGCCATGGCCAATTCCAGTCGCCACTCCCTGACTGCGACCACCTGAAATTGTGTTACTCAGAATCACTGCCAAGGATGGTCCGGGACTGATGGCTCCCAGAATGAATACCATCGCTAGTGCGGCCCATGCCTCTGGGGACATCTGAGTTCCTCAGGAGTACATCGACTCGATCTCGGATGACCAGTTCTCTCGGATTTGCTTCCTCCTAATCTTCAGAGTGGGAGTAAGCTCTCCATCATCAACGCTCAAGTCTCTGGGTAGTACCGTGAATTTCTTGACTTGTTCGGGATTGCTGAATCTTCCATTGAGCTCGTTAACAGCGGTTTCCAACTGCTTGTATGTCTCACTGCCCACCGCGGTGTATTCTGACAGATCATGACCTAGCTCAGCAAGCTTCGCTAACTGCTTGGCAGGATCCTTGGGAACTTCTGTTGCACCATCCAGACCATGCACATCTCTAAGAATAGCACCGACATCAAGTGTGAAGAGGGCGCTGCAGTACTTCCTGTTGTCACCAATCAGCATACATTGCGACACAACGGGGATGGACTTCATCGTCTCCTCAATAACCAATGGGGCTATGTTCTTACCAGCCGAGCTCACGTAAATCTCCTTAAG
>DALC01000091.1:21295-21434 GCA_002499325.1 Euryarchaeota archaeon UBA538 | reverse complement strand
CTTCATATTCATATTCATGCTCGGGGGTGCTTCAGATCCAGAACACCAAGAATTCATGCTACCATTCAGCTGGCTGTGTTTGACTCTTGGATCATTAACGTCCATTTATGCTGTGCCAGAGTTCAGCTTCTATTGGTCA
>DALC01000091.1:0-21246 GCA_002499325.1 Euryarchaeota archaeon UBA538 | reverse complement strand
GCTAAGTCGAATACTACAATGGCTCGCGGAAGGAGTAGGAAGGGCTTCTTCACCAGATGGTGGGAATCGAAGAAAGATACCCAGTTCCAGATAGTCACGTATACAACAATCCTGTCCACTGCTTCTGTTTTGTGGGGCTTCATATTCATATTCATGCTCGGAGGTGCATCTGATCCAGAACACCAACAATTCATGCTACCATTCAGCTGGTTGTGTTTGACTCTTGGGTCATTAACGTCCATTTATGCTGTGCCAGAGTTCAGCTTCTATTGGTCACAGAGGAATATTTTGGAAGACATTCTCTCTTTGGATGCAAGAACTGAGATTATCAGAAGAAGGAAAGAAGCCGAAGAAGCAGCTGAATTACTCGGACCTAAATACCAATCGAGGCTAATGGGACTTTACGATGACTTCCAAATAAGAGGGGGAAAGAGATTCAAGGTCATTTCATTGCCTCCATTGAATAGTCGAAGCTCGGTAACACCTCTCAAAAAAGAAAAAAACGAGTATGAATGGTGGGGAACAGAGAACTCACGACTGTCTGATCGACTCCCCGGATTGCCCCTTCTTAGGACTAAAAGAGCCAATAGAGCGATTATAGTTTCATCTGCAACCGCTATTACCCTATTATCTCTCAACTCGATTCTTGGGTTATCTGTCGGACTAGATGGCATTAACCATAGAACCATAGATCTTTCAGCATACATCCTCTCAATGGATAATACCACCTTTGCCCCTCCTCATTTAGACTCAGCGAGCTTGCTAATAATAGCCTTCTTTGCTATATTATTGTACTTGACTAGGCCTTTCAATAATTATTACGAGGGAGAGTGATATGTCCAATGCACTAGCTAGAGAAATATTTCTCGCAACGGGGCTAGTGGCATTACTGCTCGGGTCAATGTTTCTATCTACAGGTACCTTTCCACCAATGGTCGTTGTAGAATCTGGTTCAATGATGCATGATGAGGACGGACAAATAGGCGCAATAGACCCCGGGGATCTAATTCTGGTGATAAATCCAGAAAGGAAGGATATAATCACATTTGTCGAAGCCACAGATCCATTGAACAATAATTTTGGATACGAGTCACATGGTATGGAAGGGGATGTAATAGTGTTCAGGAAGAATGGGGGTTCAGATACTCCCGTCATTCACCGAGCTTTATTGAAGGCTATCGAAAACGAATCTGGTGGTTGGGATGTTCCAGGAACTACATTGTTGGGAGTGCAAAGCATCAACTGGACTCTCGATTACCCGTGTGAGTCATATCATGGTAACGACTACGATCTCAGAATAGAAAATTGGGTACCTTCACATGATGGTTATCTGACTACTGGCGATAATGAGGATAGTAACGGCTGTAGAATAGACCAGTTATCGGCAACGGGACAGGATGGCAGGAACGGACTGCTTGATGAGAACAACAATCCTGTAACCGCAGTTAAGGATGAGTGGGTTATTGGAATTGCCTCAACGGAGATTCCTTGGATTGGTGCTGCTAAGCTATTTTTCTCCCCCCCTCCTTCTGCTTCCTACGTTACTGAAAAGACTTGGACAATGCTGATTTTCGTCATAGCCTCGATTTTAGTGGCCCCAAGTGTAGTTGAAGCATTCCAGAGTAAGCAATCAACTGAAGAGGAATAATCATACAACAAGCATCAGAATTGGGATTACTACTACAACGAGCATAACTATCGTAGTGAGCCCACTGATCGAGCCTGCCAGCTTCTCCACTCTAAGTGGATTACTGCCCCTCATAAGAACAGACAGAATAGAATGCGTCCCATCTTTCACCATATGGCCTCCGTCGAATGGAATTATTGGCAATAGATTTAGGAATCCCAGTAGGAAATTAACCCAAATCAACCAGAAAATGAAGTCGAATAGAGATAGCACCGTGCCCGTACCCAACGGGGACAGGACGAAATCATCATCCACCTCCAGCATCATCCTCTCATGGATGTTCATAGTCTGCCCATCGTATGACATTGGCGTCCCAAGCATCGAAAGAGGAGTTAGAGTGAAAATCACAATTTTTTCAAGACTGGAATACCTATTGTCGAAAATGACTGAGAATTGATCTGTCTGGAAAGTTCCAGATCTGGGATAACTAACACCCAGAAAGGCCTCTCCTTCTTCAATTCCATAGGAATCTAGTACTTCATTAGTCTCCGATAAACAGTCAATATCTCCCTCGCATTGATCAAGGTAGTACTGCCTCTTGTCCCCCAGTGTTACTGGAACTTCAGAACTAATCCCCCACTCTCCCTCTTCTGCAGAGTACGGAATGACTGTGAAAATAATGACATCACCAGCTTCCAGTGAATCCATCTGAAGTGAAAAAGAATTGTAGTCTGGAACCTCAACTCCATCAACATGAGTAATTATGTCATATGGCATTATCCCCGCTTCATCAGCACCGCCCTCGTCGATAATCGCTATTGCGTGGATCCCGGGGTTGGATGCCACAAAACCAGTCGATACAAATCCCAGAATAACTAGGAAAATCAGTGTGGCAACCAGATTAATCGCTGGACCTGCGGCGAAGAGACGTAATCTTTCTCGTCTAGGGGCCATAATCATGTCCATATGTTCGGGCTCCGCGAATGCGCCCACTGGAATAGGGCCCGCCACAAGCAGGCCGAAACTCTTCACTTCCATCCCATGTGCTCTGGCCTGAATTCCATGGCTGTATTCATGAATCAGCAGTGTAAACACGAGAGCTAGTGCTGGCCACCAGAATGGCACAAAGCTAGTCACCCCTGGAATGAATAGAATATCCGTAGCTGGTAAGGAGCCCTGAGGGGGAGAGTTCATAGATGATACAAATGCAAAAATCATCAAGAAAACCACAGCGAACATAACCAAGAAACACAACCAAATTGAAAACTCACCGAAAAACCTCCACAATTTCCTATTCTTGGATATGTATTCCAGAAAAACTCTACCTCTTGAGGTTCTTATCATCAAAACAATCCCAAGAACTCTTTCAAGGTTCCACATTTCTAGATAACCATATTCTTCCAAGTAAAGTAGTGATAAATACCACCCCGAAAGGGCGATAACAGCCCAAAGAGGAAGTATTCCATACAGCAGTAGAATCGATAAAATCAATATTGGATAGATTGGGATCTTGACTCCCGCTTCTCCATCCATATACGTCTCAATACTCCCTTCCTATTCAACTTGCGTCCTACAAAAACCCACATTAATGACAATCTAGACGCATGCCCATGTCGGACAATTTGCATGGAGATTCTCCTGCTCGTAACCACACTAGAGAATTGGACTCACTGAGAAGAGAACGAGACAGTATTAAGAGAATTTTATCTCAGGCAAATCTAGAAGAATTGAGCAATGAATTAGAGAAACTCAATAAATCAATTACAGAGATTGAAAGAGAGTTTGCAGGCAACTAGTTAGAAATCACAGTCTCCCTGCTCGGTATAATAGGGCTACTGGGAAAACTATCAACAGATGTCCCTGCACCATCAGATCTGCAAACAAGGGACAAGAATCTATGCAGAGGCATTCCCTTGTCCCAGTCAAGATATTCTTTACCATTCCTAGTGAGAGGAAGTGAAGGAATACTACGAGATAAATGACGTAGCTTACCACTTAGTCCCTTTACCTCGACTTTCATTATTCTCCAACTATCCCCCCTTACTCCCTTTAGCCTGTAGGCATAAAGCGGAAGGAGGCCACATCTATTCCCAACATCTCTCAATGCCTCCAGCTGATCAAAAGTTCTACCTGAAAGATACAGTTTTTTGGATTTTGACGATTTGACCTCAATGGGGAAACAAATATCTCCTCTTAGAGCCAGTAAATCCCCCGTTCCCTCTGAACCGCTGCCCGGAGCTCTGACCACTAAGAATGGCCTATTTGTAACTTTCATGGCCTGTGTTCGCTCTATCTCAGAACATGATTTTGTCACAGCCCTAACTCCTTTAATTTCCCCAGCTAGGACCGACCGAAGCTCTCTCTCATACGCGCTACCTATGCTCCCCATGCATCAATTGTATTCTCAGGGTTAATGAGGACATTGGTCCATTTCTACACTATCTTGCCCTTTCGGAAATCTCTAGTCCTATCTACACCTGGAAACTGGTCCTCGCTTTCACGATAAACTGTCTTCATATTATTTAGGAAATTGACCTCATCAGTTACAATCAGAACCATCCTAACTCCAGGATCTTCGTCTCTGTCCATCCAATCAAGGATTATTTCCATGGTCATACGGGCCCCTTCTCTGTGAGGATAAGCGAAAACATCCATTCCTAGCGGGGGAGTGACCAATGTCTCGCGAGATTTGATCTTAGAAATCTCCTCGAACATTGAATTATACGAATTAACTAGTAGCTCTCTCCTGAAGTTATCTTGATTTGGCCTCCGACAGTCGGGACCTACAACATGAACAAGATGTTCTGCGGGCAGGTTGAATCCTGGGGTAGTGACTGCTTCACCGACTCCACATGGTTGTTTACCCTCTTTTCTTCTCTCTACAGCGATTTCTGTGCACCTCGCTCTTAATTCCTCACCAGCGGCTAATTGCATCTTTTCATCAAGCCCCTCTCTTCCTGCTAATCTATTATTGGCAGGAATAACCATCACATCCCCCTCAACTCTGATGATATTACCAAACTGGACTCTTACCTGTCCATGGCGACACTCTCTGACGATTATTGTCTCCGCCATATCCTTGCAAGGAGAGTCATATGATAAGTAACCATCGACAGGAATCAGGACCCGTAATCGATGCATTCATTCGGTAATGCCCACTAGGGAGGCTATGTCCTCCGGGTACGTGCTGATAAATGTCGAGCCAGGAAGCGAGTCAGACGTCTACAAAGTCGCTTTGTCACTAGATTGCGTAACTGATGCGAATATGCTTTTTGGAGACTATGACCTGATTGTGAAAATAGAAGCTTCCAGCATGGGGGAAATTGCTCGGCATGTCGTGGAATCAATCAGGGCAATACCAGGCGTGGCCAATACAAAGACTCTCGCTTGTGCAGAATTGTAACTCTCGTGAATACAAAAAACCCCTCAATGAGGCTCAGTATCTCTTTTTTTACCCAATAACTTCATTATCTCACTAAATTACCAAACAAGCGGAGGTATACTGAAAATGTCAGGAAAGAAGTACTTCGTACTAATGGAAAATGGAGAGGACACAAGCCAGGTGTTTGTCAACAGCCAACCAAGAGGAGCCGCACTAAAAGCAGCCCGAAGGGGGCACACAAACATCGATTTGAGAGAGCGAGGCACCAACAGAGTGCACTGTTTCGAAGGCTGGAGGACTCTCGAATCCAAAGGCGCCGGCGGTCCAGCTTACCTTCCAGATAAGATCTGGAAGGCCAATGTCAAGAAGACCGGAATTAAGCGTCTTTAGGGTTAAAGAAGTAAGAACAAACTAGCATAACTAACAGCGACAGGATTGCTTAGCTCCTTAAACCGAGTTTTTTGCCAATAATCGCAATCGGATCGTAGAATTCGGTAACCACTCTTTCTTTGAGGGGAATTATCGCATTCTCTCTGATGTTTATTCCAGCGGGGCACACTGCAGAACAGCACCCCGTGATATTACAATAATCAATACCGAAGTCCTCCTTAATCTCTGGTATTCTACTTTTGGTGTCTAGAGGATGCATTTCGAGGCTAGCCAGTCTGACAAAGAATCTCGGCCCAGCGAACTCATCAAATTTCTGATGCTCCCTCATTACATGACATGTATTCACACACAGCATGCACTCTATGCAGGATCGAAACTCTTGAATTCTATCTGCTTCATGTTGGTAGTATTCCCAATCCACCTCTTCGGATCCGCTTATTGGCTCAATTTTCCTTTCTGTCTCGTACGCCCATGTCGTGTCACTGACTAAATCCCGAATCAGTGGAAAAGTCTGCATGGGCCTGATTACCACTGGCTCGCCCTCAGGAGTTTCTTCGAGAATATCATCCATCCTGGTCATGCACATCAATCTAGACTTACCGTTAACTTCGGCGCTACAGGACCCACACTTCCCGGCTTTACAGTTCCATCTACAAGCAAGGTCTGGGGCTATCTCAGCTTGTATTGTGTGTATGGCATCCAAAACGACCATCCCTTCATCAAGATCAATCGTATATTCGACCATCTTGCCAAAGGGATCCCCATCCTGATCTGGCATACCTCGAAATACACTAAAAGTGACGGGTTGCATATTTACGCCTCCTCATGAAAATCATCTGAGTCCAGGAGAATTTTCAAATCCTCAGGAATAGGGGGGTATGACTCGAATTGTATTTCCATTTCCCCCTTTTCATTCATTGATATTACACTATTGACCTTCCCCCAGCGGTTATGATCAGGACTTGGAAAGTCATCTCTAGTGTGTCCTCCCCTGCTTTCCTCTCTCTTCAAGGCAGCTAGTGTACACATTCTGCTAACATCTATCATTGCCTTGATCTCAAGTGATTGATGCCATCCTGGGTTGTATGATTTACCACTCCCCCCGAATACACCCTCTGAACGAATTTCAAGGTCATCCAATTCTTTCAATGCCTCTTCTAACTGAGATTTTGTTCTGATAATTCCGACCTTATTCTGCATCATAGTCCTTAGTTCCGAAACCACTGTAGCTGGATTTTCCCCTTCTTTCCGATCGAGGGGCTTAAGAGTTTCAGCAATCACTTCGCTTATTTCGTCTTCAGGAATTTCAGCAAACTGCTTTACGTCCTTGGAGGACTTTGCGGCATGTTCCCCAGCGATTTTTCCAAAAACAATGAGATCCGACAAAGAGTTTCCTCCTAGACGGTTCGCACCATGGAGTCCTGTTGCTGCTTCTCCTGCTGCGAAAAGTCCTTTGATGCAAGTTTCTTGAGTCTCATGATCAACTTTCACCCCTCCCATTACGTAGTGAGCTGTTGGTCCGACTTCCATGTGTTCTTTGGTTATATCTACAGCGGCTAGCTCCTTGAACTGGTGATACATTCCCGGTAGCTTCTTTTTCACTTCCTCTTCGTCTCTCCAGGATATATCAAGATACGCTCCTCCATGTTCAGATGCTCTTCCAGCATCTCTTTCACTGTTGATAGCCTTTGCAACCACGTCTCTGGTCAATAACTCAGGCGGTCTTCTCTTGGTTGCTAGTTTTCCAGAAACAACCTCATCAACCCACTCAAGAGCTTCCTTTTCCGTATCTGCAAACTCATCCTTATACATCTCTGGGACATACTGGAACATGAATCTGTCTCCCTCTGAATTCCTGAGCATCCCCCCTTCCCCTCTAACGCCTTCGGTGACAAGAATGCCTTTGACTGATTTAGGCCAGATCATTCCTGTGGGATGGAATTGAATGAACTCCATGTCTCCCATTTGAGCACCGGCCCAGTACGCCAGTGCAAAGCCTTCACCAGTATATTCCCATGAGCCAGAGCAAACCTCCCAGCATCTAGTAGCACCGCCCGTAGCGAGGATTATTGATTTGGCCTTGAAAACATGGAATGAACCATCGTTTCTACTGTACGAAAAGCATCCAATCACTTTACCATCTTTCTTGAAGAGCTTTCTTACCGTGAACTCCATGAAAACATCCATCCCCATGTGAATGCCTCTTTGTTGAAGAGTCCTGATTAGTTCTAATCCCGTTGCGTCTCCAATGTGTGCCAGGCGTGGATATGTGTGGCCTCCAAAGTTCCTTTGACTTGTTAGTCCCTTGGGCGTTCTATCAAATACCGCGCCCCATTGCTCAAGCTCCCTTATCCTATCTGGTGCTTGTTGGGCATGAATTTTAGCCATCCTCCAATCATTCAGGTATTTCCCCCCTTTCATCGTATCTCGAAAGTGGGTCTTCCATGAATCCCGTTCATCTTTGTTAGCCAAAGCCGCGGCCGCTCCTCCCTCGGCCATCACTGTGTGCGCCTTCCCTAGCATCGACTTGGATATAATTGCGACACTGGCTCCTGAAGAGCTAGCTTCGATAGCCGCTCTTAATCCTGCTCCACCTGCCCCTATTACTACAACGTCATACTCGTGAGTTGCGTAATTTCCATCCATTTTACCACTCCAGTAGTATCTGATCGCTTAGAATGTCTTCAGCTACAGCAAGCACAAACAAGTCTCCTAGAAAAACCATAGCAAGACTTGTCCAGAACCAAAATGAATGATGGACGTTCACCTTACTAATCGTCCTGTAGAGAGATCCAAAAACACCCGATAATCCTCCTCTCCACCTATTCATCCCCCCTCCGAATAAATGTCTAAATGCATGGCATGATGTAACATACATGAGGAGTAGGAATGACTCAATACCGAGGATCAAGGTTCCGATAGAGATTGCTCTTGAACCATCAGAAAACTTAGTTGTTAGTATAACGTCATAGAATTTCACAGAGAGAATTAGTATCGCGAGATAAAGCATGTATCTGTGGATGTTATTTAGTATGAAGAGGCCTTTCTCGCCTTTGTAACCGATTGCATAGTTCAACTCTGGTTTCGCAATCATACAACCTGTTGGATTTTGGAAAAATGTCCTGTGGTAAACTCTTCTCATGTAATAGCAGGTCCCTCTGAATCCAAAAGGGATCCATAGAATCAACATTGCAGAATTCATCCACCCCGGGTGGTTTGTAATGTGTAGTAGATGTAGTACATCTGGAGAGAATATAGGGGAGGTCACTCTGTGATTATCGTATTGGATGTCTCCATCCCAAATCAACACCCTCATTCCGGTGTATAAGACAGCAATCGTCAGTGCACTTGCCATCCAGAATGGCTCAGTCCACCAGTTATCTATCCTTTGAGTTCTCGCGAAACCTTTCCTCAGAGGCAACTTGACATTAACGCCAAGTGAACTAAGATGGTCTCGGTCCCAGTTAGCCATGATAGCCCCTGTACCTAGGGCACGGACGGGCCCCTTAAGCAATTGCTTCGGGCAAATTCCAATACACACAAGAATGAAATGCGAGACTCTGCGTGTAAAAAACATGGATGAACACGGATTGGAGACATCGGTTTGCCACAAATGTGGCTATCTTCCAGGAGCGTGGCTTCCAGGCTTAGCATGCCCAGAATGTGGCGAGATACTCCTCTAAGCTAGCCCAGAGTAGTCCGCCTCGGCTTCTTCCATCTCTATTTCTTCTACGTCCATCTGTGCCAACTGTAGCTTACCAGAGAGCTCATCATTAACTGCATGCCAATAAGAGTATGACTCGATTACCCATATCCCAGACTCCCGACTTCCATTCCCGCTTTCCTTCACCCCTCCAAAGGGAAGGTGAGCCTCCGCACCTGTAGTTGAGTTGTTTATTCCGGTCATTCCAGCCTTAATCCCAGTCTTGAATCTGAAAGCCTCCAGCCTATCATTTGTATAGCAAGCACTAGAGAGTCCAAACGGAGAAGCATTAGCCAAGCGAAGGGCATCATCAAAGTCTCTTGCCTTGACTACTGTGACAACGGGACCGAAAATTTCCTCATGGAAGCATTCCATATCTTCAGTGACATTCTCATACACATGTGGCCACATGTACACCCCTTCATCCGCATCCCCATGGAATCCATCAGGAAGATTTTGATTTGTGATTCTGCCAGATCCCCATAATTTAACAGCTCCATCTTTTTCACAAATCTCTAACCCCTTGAGGAAGTCTTCTCCATATTTCTCAGAAATCATAGAACCGTAAAGAACCCCTTCATGACGCATTGAATCTCCTATCTGAGTAGTTGAAACCTTATCCATAAACTTGGACATGAACTCATCATAAACGTCTTCGTGTACTATCAGGTTCCCAAGACTCGTACACCTTTGACCAGCAGTTCCGAAGCCGGCCCAATAGGCTCCTTCGACAGCATTTTCAATATTAGCTGAAGGCATCACTACCAGGGGATTCTTTCCACCCAGCTCTAGAGATGCACTCACAAGGTTCCTCCCACAAGTCTCGCCAATCATTTTCCCCACTGGGGTACTCCCAGTGAATGAGATTTTGTCTACCATCCCTAAGTCTGCTGAATCTACAAGATACTGTCCAGCGCCACTTCCCTTTCCATGTATTAGATTTATGACACCATCTGGAAGACCGGCCTCGTGCATTATTCGTGCTAGAGCGAAAGAAAGTAGAGGAGAATCCTGAGGGGACTTCCATACGCATGTGTTTCCACACATTATCGCAGGAATCATCTTCCAGAAAGGAACGGCTGAGGGGAAATTAGAAGCATTGATGATCCCACAAACGCCCAACGGCCTCCTGTACGTGAACAGCTCTTTGTCAGGAAGTTCTGAATTGACCGTCTGTCCATACAATCTTCTTCCCTCTGATTGGAAGAATAGACAAGTATCGATAGCCTCCTGAATCTCTCCTCCACATTCCTTCATTGTCTTCCCAATTTCTCGTGCTTGTAAGCGAACAAGATCTTCTTTCCTCTCCATCAATAATCTGCCCATGTTTCCGATAACTTGGCCCCTGGTGGGAGCAGGGGTGGAAGACCAAGACGGAAACGCCTCTCGAGCCGCCCGAAGGGCATCATGCACATCTTCCTTGGTGGAGAGGGGGAATTCTCCCAAAGTATCTTCCAACCAGGCTGGATTTTTACTTGTGAATGTCCTACCATCGCCCGAATTACAAAGCCTTCCTGCGATAATATTGTATCCTCTGATCGCAGGGCTACCGTTTGGATTTTCTTTTTTCATTATCTCGAAGCCAGTTTCCAGCACATGAGTCATGTATGTACCGAATCGCCCAATAGACATAATGCTACTCATCGAGGCGCATCGTTCTGATAACCAATCGCAATATTTGACATACTTTGATTGGTGGGTTTAACTAATGTGGCTATTGAGGTGTGTCCGCTAGGAGCCTAAGAACATGACCGATGACAATTCTGATTCCCTTACACTTAGAGTGGCTAAGGCCATACCGAGCGACGTCGGACATGGTAGAGCGAGAGTCCCATTTGATAATGATTTGAACCTCAAACCGGGAGACATTATTGAGGTCTCTGGTGAGAGAAAAACTGCTGCGATTGTCTGGAGGTGTAGACCAGAAGATGCTAATCTCGGGGTAATAAGGGTGGATGGAATCATCCGTAAGAACGCCGGAGTCAGTCTCGGTGATAGAGTTGACATCAAGAAAGTCGAGACACAGCCATGCCAGAGACTAGTTCTCAGCCCTGTCATGGCTAAGCAGCAGAAGGTAAGATTCGGTCCCGGAATAGAGGGATTCGCACGCAGGGGACTCAACAAGAGGCCAGTTGTAGCTGGTGATAGGATATTCATCCCAGGGATGACTCTATTCGCGGAAGCTCTCCCATTTGCAATTGTCTCAACCAAGCCCAAAGGTATCGTCCAGGTCTTACCAGATACTGATATCGTGATCAAAGAAGATGCAGTCGACGAGGAAGAGCAGGGGGATGTTCAGACAATTTCCTATGAGGACATAGGCGGTCTGGGCGACCAGCTACAGAAGGTCAGAGAGATGATAGAACTCCCTCTCAAACATCCCATTTTATTCAGGAGATTAGGAATAGACCCTCCAAGAGGAGTATTACTTCACGGTCCTCCAGGTACTGGAAAAACCCTCATCGCCAAGGCTGTAGCATCAGAGACCAATGCACATTTCACTTCCATCAATGGTCCTGAGATCATCTCGAAGTATTACGGAGAAAGTGAGAAGCAGTTAAGAGAAATATTTGAGGAGGCGGCAGCCAACACTCCAGCTATAATTTTCATAGACGAGCTAGATAGCATTGCTCCTAAGAGAGAAGATGTAAGTGGAGAAGTGGAGAGAAGGGTGGTTGCTCAATTACTGACCTTACTTGATGGAATGCAGGGCAGAGACAATGTTGTTGTCATAGGCGCCACTAACAGGCAGGACGCTATCGATCCAGCTCTCAGAAGGCCCGGAAGATTTGACCGTGAGATAGAGATTGGTGTTCCAGACAAGAATGGAAGAGCTGAGATAATTGGAATCCACACACGCGGAATGCCAATAAGTGATGATTTCGACGTAGAATGGCTACTTGACAATACCCATGGATTCGTAGGGGCGGACATCTCAGCGCTTGTTAGAGAGTCCGCAATGAAGGCCCTCAGAAGGTACCTACCCGAAATAGATCTAGAAGAGGAGCAGATCCCTCCAGAGGTACTGGAAAAGATGGCAGTAATTATGGCCGATTTCAGGATGGCTATCAAGGAAGTCGAGCCAAGCGCTCTTAGGGAAATTTACTTGGAGGTACCTGAGGTATCTTGGGACGAAGTGGGAGGGCTAAAAGAGATCAAAGATAGACTCAAGGAAAGTATTGAGTGGCCACTTACCAAGCCAGAATTATTCGAACACTTTGGTATTAATCCACCCAGAGGAATAGTACTGTTTGGTGCCCCAGGGACAGGTAAAACACTACTTGCCAAGGCAATAGCCAATGAGGCCAAGGCCAACTTTATCACCATTAAGGGGCCAGAGCTAATATCCAAGTGGGTCGGTGATTCGGAGAAAGCCGTTAGGGAGGTATTCAAGAAGGCAAAGCAGTCTAGTCCTTCGATCATCTTCTTGGACGAGTTTGAGAGTATAGCTGGAATTAGGAGAACTAGTTCGGGAGAAGGCTCTGATGTCACTAACAGAGTGGTGAATCAGTTGCTGAGTAGCATGGATGGGGTTGAGGGAATGGAAGGAGTGATTGTTGTTGCAGCCACTAACCGTCCAGAAATGATTGATCCAGCTCTTCTGAGAAGTGGAAGATTTGAGAGAGTAATGCATGTTCCTCCTCCCGATCCAGAGGCACTAAAGGCAATTTTGGAGATTCATACAGAAAATATGCCTCTTGGAAAATTCTCGCTTGATGAGATAGCGTCTAAGCTTGAGAATTATACCGGTGCAGATATCGAAGCAGTTTGTAGGGAAGCGGGACTTATCGCTATGAGGGCGGACAGGAAAACGGTGAGTAAGAAGCACTTCGAAGAAGCAGTCGAAAGAGTCAGGCCCACTGTTACCGATGAGATGATGCTCTATTACAACAGGATGGAAGATCTCCTCACTAGTGGTCTGCAGTCAGTTAGAAGGCTTCCTGACAGTCTTGCAGGAATAGAATCTGTATGAGGTGGAAAACATGCCAACAACATTCGGCAGAGAGCTCCTCGGCAGGGATGTATTGGATGCTTCAAGCGATAAGCTTGGAACGATGGCAGATTTCAGCTTAGATATGGATACCGGCTCAATTGTTGCTCTTCTGGTTGTAATAGACCATGGAATAGACCCCAAGTTCCTTCCTTGGCCGACTGCAGATGGACTGTTGTCCGTCCCGGTTTCAGAGGTAGCAAACATAGGTTCTGCGATACAGCTATCCCGTTGAACTCCTGATGCGTGAGGGTTCATGGCCCCACAACGGTATTAATACGAAGTTAAGGCTCGTTAGCCATTCCTATAGATGGAGGTATAGGCATGGCAGACTTAAACCAATCAATCAGAAGGCTGTCCTCTCCTAAATTTAGGAGAGGCGCATCAATCGGCGCCTTCTGGATTCTGATAGGTATCCTCGCCGCAGAAATCCTCCAGACATACTTGGTTGATGGGGAGACCCAGCAATCTGCTTATGGTGATGATTGGAATGATCTGGGATCATTTAGATCTGACATAAATGATATGGGCATTGAGACGAATGCATTGGTATCTAGTCCACTATTACTCAGTGAGATAGATTACCCCGAAGAGGCCGTCTTCGTTGTCTCGGGAGTTGAAAGAGACACTATCTCTTTACCAAGATTTACTGGTGACGAGAGTGTAATCGAACTTACCGAAAGCGATGGCTACACAAATTCAGAAATTTTGGCAATCGAGAATTTTGTCCAGAGAGGGGGAACTGTCATTCTCATGGATGATTTTGGGTACTCCGCTCAATTGGCCAGTCAGTTTGGACTAGATTACTCTGGACACAGACTGTATGATGGTCAAGCTTATGCTCATGAGCTAGATTACAACTACGTGTGGATTAACACAACCTCTGCCTACAACTTCACAACCAACTCTGGCTCACTTTCTTCTGTCAATCCGTGCCTGAAGGACTCTGACGGCGATGGAGTAATCGATTTACTAGACATTGAGCCATTTAACCCAGACATCACTACTTCTGGGATATCACTTGGTGATGCCGGACTCTGCTCTCACAGATTCGATCCGATTACTTCAACCTGGGACTTCTCGGAGGGCTATGAAATTCTGACCAACGGGCCATCCGCCTTCGAGAAAGATAGTTCCTACAATCCTGTTGAAAATAGATATGCAATTGGACGCTCGACATTAGACTCTTATCTAGATACTAATGATGATGGAAATCTAACTGTAGGATTCGAAGCCGCGGGAATTCAGGATGACGAACAAGGCCCCTTTGCAGTCTATGTGAGGTACTGCTTCGATCGTCTATGCATAGACTCCGATTCAGGGAGAGTTCACTTTGTGTCCGATGGTTCTCTGTTGATTAATTCACTGTACGATCCTGATTTCGACTCAGATTATTCTGGACTAGTACCAAGTAACGATAATAGAAAATGGGCGCTTGACATTATTGCAGAGGCCCTTCTAATTGGTAATTCTAGCACCTTAGCAACAGAGAACGCAATAGTCATTTTCGACGAGAGTAGACATCAGCAGTCTAATATTGGAGGAGATACTTACAATTTACTCTACTATCTTCTAATCTACTTCACAAATGACTGGATGGCAATGCTGATACTATTCCTAGGTCTTTTCATATCCCTTGAAGCTGTCCTAATCAGGAAAGAAGATCCTGATGAGTGGAGGCATGTGTTCAGGATTATTTACTATGGGTTCGGAGATGCAAGAAGGTATGAGTACTATCAAAGGCCACAAAAGATTAGACAGGTCCTTCTCACTAGGATAAGAAACGTAAATGCCATGTCAAGGGAAGAGTTTGATGCTCTTCCAGCGGCCGAACTTCAGAGGATGGTAGATGATAAGGTTCTGACAGATTTCATATTCAACGATCGGAGATACAAAACTGACGAACTAGTTGGCATTGTGAAGAGAATTAAGGATTGGGGAACTACTGATACAGAAGGAGTTGCATAGTATGTGGACCAGAAAAGCCGCTATTATGTTGACCAGTGGAATCAGTCTAATTCTGATTGGAATGATGATTTCTAATTTCCAACTGATGATAATTGGGCTATCCTTCATCTCTATGTTAGCAATAAACGGCTGGGTATCAGGGCATTCCGATTTAACAATAACTAGGGAGACCTCCGCAACGAACGTCTACAAAGGTGACGACATCGTTGTATCTCTCACGATAACCAACAACTCATACCGCAGAACTCAACAATTGGAGCTTTTCGATAATGTTCCTCATGAGATGAAGATGCGCAAAGGAATCAACCAAATGAGGATGAACCTAGGGCCTAGACAGTCGACTACAATGAAGTATGTAGTCCGTTGTCCACTCAGAGGACATTATACCGTGGGTCCAGTATCAGTAAGGTATCGTAACGCATTCAATCTCTTCGTGAGCGAAACCAAAGTCGATGATAGGTCTGACATCACAGTCTTCCCTCAGATTAGAGATATAGAGGAAGCACTTCTAAGATCTGATGTTCCAAAGATGTATTCAGGAGCGACAACCCTGAAAACTCCGGGCCCAGGCATGGAATTCTACGCACTCAGGGAGTATCTTCCAGGAGACTCATTTAGATCCATTAATTGGAAGGCTCTAGCGAGAACTGGGGAGATGATGGTCAATGAGAAGACAAGGGACGCAGTCACCGATGTATTTGTCATTGTTGACACTAGGGATGTTTCCAGAATAGGTACCGTACTCAAGAATCCCCTGGAGATGGGTACGGTAGCCGCCGCCTCAGTCTCCAACTATTTCCTTAAGAGAAGAGACTCCGTCTCTCTTGTTACGTATGGCTCAAGGATGGATTACCTACCTCCAGAAACAGGAGATAAGCAGTACTTCAAGATTCTCAGTGGACTCGCATCTGTCCAGCCAAAAGGCTCTATGCCTCTGCAAGCAGTGACAAATGCGCTATCTCCCAGAATCAGCAGAGGCTCCCCAGTTTTCATTATCAGTAGCCTTGAAGGAGACGGAACTACTCTACCAGCGATAAGAAGTCTCTCTGGGAAAGGACACGAGGTCATCGTACTATCTCCGAGTAGTATAGACTTGGAGAGGCTAGTAAGTAGAATTCCTCGGATGTCTTATGAAGTTCTGAAACTTGAGAGACAGAACAGGCTCACGGCGATTGCCGGTTATGGTGCTAAGGTCATAGATTGGACTCCAGATGTCGAGCTCTCTCAGGCATTATTACAGATTAATTTGAGTTAGGATGGATAGACATGGCAGACAAAAAAGTTTCAGAGATCTCTTCTCTAGAGATTTCAAGTCTGAGAAGAAAATGGAAAATAATTTTCCTTCAACTTATCTCAACCACCGCTCTTATTGCGCTGATGAATAGAATGATCAAATTATACGGCTCCTGCTCTGATACATTCGTTGAGTCATATGACGGTTCTAATTATTGGTGTCCTTCATATGAGCATACTAGAGGGCTAATTTGGTTCCAAGAGCAAACAGGCTCTCTCATTCTTCCAGACGTAATTCACGGGTTAGATCAATCTGGAAACATGTCACTAGTGGCTCCATTGATAATCTGTGCGATTTTAACGGCCATCTGGATTTACACTCTCACCGCGAAGGAAAATATTAGGAAGAATATCAGGAGAGTAGTAGTCGGGGGAATGCTAGCATGGGGGCTACTTCCGTTTGTTGTATCTTGGCTGGTTGCGATATCCAACTTTGGAATCCACCTACCATGGGGGCCAACAGATGAACTGAATCATTTGGATAATCTCTGGGAACCACTTCTCTTCATAATAGAGCTAGTTTTCTTGGGCATAGTATTCGCTCCAGTACTATCCGGATTAATGGGTATTTGGGGACTATCCAGGAAACTTCTGACATGGACCGTTGGATACTATCTGACAGTTATTGGAATACATGCTATCTTGACTTTTGAAGGCATCACCGAGTCAGTCGACCTTGGTCTTTCACCACTTCCAGCTCAGATAGGAGAGGCTACCTTGCTAGGCGGATTGGTATCTCCGCTGTCTCTAAGCTTGATGCAAGTAGCCATACTTCTACTGGTTTACTTAGAATCTGGCTCTGCGGTCATATCCAATATGGAGTATGCCTCAATGCTCCCAGGAGACGCAAAAAGAGACCCAGAATACGTTCGGCAGTTCAATAATGTCCTAAATGGTCACATAGCTCACTTAATCGGTGTGATGGCCCTCGTAGCTCTAACTACGGCAATAGCACTTGAATTCGACGATTTCCTAATCTCTACAGTGAGCGCTCTTTCTGGCGGACAATGGGCCGGACAAGTGAAGGAGTCACTAGAGCTACAACTGACATATGGGAAGGTAATCTCTGCAGGCCTGTTTCTGATAGTCGTGGCAGGAATGAGATTTATTCTACCTTGGCAGAGAGTTACGGGAATGGTTGAAACAGCCTTTCTCAGATTCAGATCAACTGATAACTAGCTATCTGACTCCAGTTAGGGAGCTAATCACTCTGAAAATAAAGTCAGAAACAAGAGGAATCATAAAAATTAGAAGAATAACAGTGAGAACTTCACTTTCCACTCCAAAGGAAGAATCAACAACTAGATCAATATCCTCAAAGAAGAATAAAGCTGAACAAAATACAGCAATTACTACAGCTCTCTCAGGCCATGAAGAATATCTTCTTCCTTCTGTGAACTTTCGTCCCAAAAGTGTCCCGCGCTCTTGCATTGCCCCGTTGAAAACAATTACCAATATCAAAAATGCGCTTGATTTACAAATCTGATACACATTGGGTTCAAGTCAGAGCCCTCCCGGGAAGGGTCATGAATGAAGCCATATCGGTTACCAAGTGTAGCAGATGTAAGCTACCTTCCATTGTTCACCAGCCCTATAGTGGACAGCACCTCTGTGGTAGGCACCTATCAGATTCTGTACGAAGGAGAACCTCCCGTGAGTTGAGGAGGCAACTAAGTCTCCCTAAGGATGCTAGAAAGGAAGACGGAAGCCCCTTCGTGATTTTAGTGGCCGTTTCAGGAGGTAAAGACTCTGCAGTCCTCCTCACTATGATCAAGGACATCATTGGAAGTAGGAGAGACATTAGGATTGTAGCTGGCTGTGTGGATGAGGGAATCGATGGATACAGGTCCCCCTCCTTGGAGTGTGCAAGAGACCTTTCTGAAGATCTAGGTGTTGATTTCGTAACGTTGAGCTATGAGGAAATGGGATATGACAGAATGGATAAGGTAGTATCCAAGATTCCTGGAATGGCAGAGCTCCACGACGAGGCCAGTGGTATGATGCCCTGCTCCTTCTGCGGTGTTTTCAGGAGACAGAGTCTAAACTCTCTCGCAGACAAGGTAGGGGCAGATGTTATGGCATTAGGCCATAATCTGGACGATATGGCCCAATCAATATTGATGAATCTCCAAAAAGGAGAGATAGAGAGGTCAGTCAGATTGGCCCCCCATACATCCGCTCCGATCGAAGGTATGGTTCCAAGGATAGTTCCACTCAGATGGATACCCGAACAGGAAATCCATGCCTTCGCTATTTTCAACTCTTTACCGATTCACCATGGGGACTGCCCTCATGCACCAGGCGCTCAGAGACAACAGAGCAGAGCAATAGTAGCCCAGCTAGAGTCACATACCCCCGGAGCAAGACATGGTCTCCTGCACTCTCTTGATCAGATTAGAGAGATTCACAGGGAGGTACATCCAAACCCTAATGCCAAAATTGGCAGTTGTTCTCTTTGTGGAGAGGCAACATCCAGACCCGTATGTCAGTCATGCACTATGAAAAAATGGCTTTCAGAAGTACCCTGAGTGATCATATGTTTGTTAATATTGCAGGATACAGATTCGTAGACCTGCCTGACAGAGATTCACTGAGGGAGCCATTCAGAAAGAAGTGCAATAGCTTGGGACTCAAGGGAACGATTCTTCTAAGTCACAACGGAATCAATTTCTCTCTCGCTGGAAAAAAGGAATCAATTGATGAATATACATCATTCTTAGAAGAAGATGAGAGACTAAGAGGAATTCCTATGCATGTGTCAAACTCAGACTACCAACCGTTTCGCAGAATGCTGGTCAGACTCAAAAGGGAGATTATCTCACTGGGAATTGATGAAATTAGACCTGCTGATAATGAAGCTAATTATGTCCAACCAATTGAATTTAAAAATTGGCTAGATGAGGGTAGAGACATGATCGTCCTTGATACTCGAAACGACTACGAGCTTAGAGTTGGAACTTTCGAAAATGCCGTAGACCTAGGTATCAAGTCATTCAGAGATTTCCCCAATGCAGTGGAAGAGCTTAGACATGACAAATCAACTCCTGTGGTAATGTTCTGCACGGGAGGGATAAGATGCGAGAAAGCGAGCATTGTGATGGAGAGGAAAGGTTGGGAAGAGGTTTATCAAATCAAAGGTGGAGTTTTAGGGTACTTCAGAGCAACTGGAGGCTCTCATTGGAATGGAGACTGCTTCGTATTTGATCAACGCGTGGCACTCGATAAGAATCTTCATGAGGCCGATCACGAGATGTGTTTCAAGTGCAGAGAGCCCCTTTCTCCTAAGGATCTAGAATCTGACAAATATTCTGTTGAGGAGTATTGTCCGTTCTGCTATGATAAGTTGGTTGGTCTGGCATGAAGAAAATTAATCTCTCTGAGAAGCTATTAGAGTTCACGGATCATTGGTCTCCAAAGATAATCGCTGAGATGAACAACTACCAATTTAAGCTAGTCAAGATAGAAGGAGATTTCATTTGGCACAATCACGCCCACACCGACGAGACTTTCATAGTCCTTGAAGGGTCGATGTTTATTGAGCTAGAGGACGAGACAGTTGAGTTGAATGAGGGAGAGATGTACGTAGTTCCTAGAGGCGTGAATCACAAGCCATATGCTATTGAAGAGTGCAAGTTAATGCTAGTCGAGCCTAGAGGTGTACTGAATACTGGAAATATCAATAATGATTTGACCGCATCTAACGATGAATGGATTTAGGCTGGCTGTTCCTTCAGAGTTAGCGTTAATTGCAGTGAAACCGCCAACAAGAATATCACGCCCGCGACTCTGAAACAGGTATGGTAAGACCAGAGCCCGGACCCCTCGACAGTCTCGGACCAGATCACTGCTGATAGGAGTGGCCCTATTATTCGAGCCAGGGCCCCTAGCCCCTCTTGGGCCCCCATGATAGTCCCGAGCTCGTGGCCCCCTTGCTTGGATGCGAATGTCAGTAGTGAGCTTTGAGTGGGGGAATAGATTCCGTTCCCAATCGCAAATGCTGCGCAGAACGACCAGAAAATCAGCATGGGCATGTCTGCTGAGGAGTATGGTATGCTTGCGATTCCGATTCCGGTCAGTACGGTCCCCGCCAGCATCAACCCCCTCAGGCTAAACCTTCGGACCAGGGGCCGAATTAGGCCACCCTGGACGACGACGCCGACTAACCCGATGAATGCGAACACCCAGCCGTTTTCTCTCTCGCTCCAACCAAGCCCTCCGCTTTCCGGCTCCATAGAAGTGAACAGTATGAAAGTGCCATGCATCATGGTGAAACCAACTAGGAACAGGAAGTTCACATTGACTAGTGCGGAGATGTTTGGTAGACGTAACACCGATGCGATGCTTGTGAAGGTCGCGCCCAGTTGCGATATCGGGGACTTCGCCGACTCGGACCTCGACTCATTTGGCAGGCTCTCTGGGAGCATGAATGACGCCAGTAGCAGGGCTATCGCTGACATGGCGCTTGAGAACAGGCAGGGGAGCAAGTAGGGGTAGTCCGACCAGAACTGGGTATCGAAAGGGCCCCCTATGCCCGTGGCTGGGTCGGACAAGACCCCTCCCACGAACGGTCCAATCATGAAACCCAAGCCGAATGCCGCACCCAGCATGCCCATTCTTCCAGCCACCTGATCATCCTCGCTGATATCCCCGATGTACGCCTTGGCGACGGCAATGTTGCCGTTCCCAGCGCCTGCTAGGAACCGGGCGATTATGGCCATGGTCAGGCTACCGGATAGTCCGAAGACGATGAAGAAGAGGGAGTTTGCCGCCAGACCGAACATCAGAACCGGCCTCCTGCCTATACGATCCGAAATTGATCCCAGGATTGGCGTCGAAATGAACTGGGCCAGGGAATAGGTCGCAATGACTATGCCAACCCAGAAGTCTCTGGA
>DALC01000087.1:3619-4280 GCA_002499325.1 Euryarchaeota archaeon UBA538 | reverse complement strand
TGGCTTTCTTAGGGGCAATTTCTACCGGGGAGCCTACGGCCCTTTTTACGTCAATGTTATTGTATACTGGATGAACATGAACAAAACCAGAATCTACTGGTCCGAGTACAGTGTCCACTCTACCAAGAATCTTACCGCCATTGATCCTCAACACGTCTCCTAGATTGGGCGACCTTCCTTCGAATGAGATCAATAATCCGCCCATATGGGATATCTCAGTAACTCTTCCAGAGAAAGTCATTCTCTCCCTCGCACACATATTAACCCAATAAACAAAGAAATTATGGTAAGCAAAGCGCTACTTGCAGGAAGGAGTCCATTAGAATCATCATCATCAATGAAATCTGGTTGATTTGGGACTTGGTCAAACAGGAGTGAATTATTCACCTGTTGAGAAACCTCGGAGCACTTTCCAGAGATATCACAACCTATAATTCTAACTTGATGCTCCCCCTTCTCCCACAATATGAAATTTATATTAGGTGTATTCCACGAGTTTCCTGATACGGCAATATTACCACTTGGAGTCCCATCTACCTCCATGGAGAAGTCAACTTCCTCTCCATCAGGATCGCTAAATTGTCCGTTCATGGACCAAAAGTTTCCATCCCATCCGAATTCTGTAATTGAGATTGCAGGAGGAGAGCTTTCTTTGATAATG
>DALC01000087.1:2399-3219 GCA_002499325.1 Euryarchaeota archaeon UBA538 | reverse complement strand
GGTTGCATGTTGGATGAATCTCCTTCGACATAAACAGGTTGTGAATCTAGAATGTCTGTAATTCCAAGCTGTTGTGAGTTCCCATCTTGGACAAGAATAATCCGAGCAGTAAGGTTCGGCCAGTTCCCACTTGACTTCAAAGTAATCTGATGTGGATCGGATAGTGTGGTCGAAGTAGATGAAACAGTGAAAGGAACTCCTATGAACCATGTTCTGTTGTCTGTTGCATAGCCATCTTGGTCTGAAGCGGAACAAGAAACCCCTACAACTCCTGTTTCAGGTACGTTTGCTTGGATGCCTCTGTTAACGGTTTCTTGTACGTTGTAGTCTTGGTCCCCTTGGCAGGAGACATCCAAATTACCTACCCCCAAATCATCCTCGAACCATCTAGAAACATCTTCTTCCCAGTTAGCCCAAACAATCTCTCCAGGGAATGGAACCGGTATCCAGGTTCCATCAGGAGGGGCCTCGTCCGTCCATGTCGGTGGAACTGGTTCTCCAATCGGTTCGGTGGTAAAGTCGAAGAACAGGTCTTCCCCTGCAGGCCAATCCTCCCGATATCCGTTAGGACTAAGCTCCAGGATAATACTTCCATCAGTTTTGTTGTAAATGACAAAGCTGGATGATCCATCGCCAATGCAACTTCCAACAGTGGGGGCGAGGCCACCAGCAGTGGACTCATTGAGGCCGACATCCCTGCCCTCGCACTCATCCCACATTGAGAGACGCAGGTCTGGAACAGGTGGGAAAGTGAAGTCGAATCTCGCACCAGATAGATTTGATGCGTTCAATGAGAAAGTAAATTCACTGGGATCATCAA
>DALC01000087.1:1755-2021 GCA_002499325.1 Euryarchaeota archaeon UBA538 | reverse complement strand
CAGCCAATGACTGGGAAGTACTGGTATCACAGTCTCTATTTTGATCGGGAACGACAGGAACCTCCTTGCAATCCCCTCCGATAGTTGAGGTACATCCTCTTATTTCTGAGTGATGGGGAGGGACAATATTCCATTCTTCAATTTCAACGCCATCCTCTTCCCAGCTGGTGTTCTTCCAATCAGTGCCTACGCCCCCTCTGTGGGCCGGACCATCTCTGAAGCCTATCCTAGTCAGAGTATGCTCGATACACTCGCTAGCAAGCGCC
>DALC01000087.1:700-1457 GCA_002499325.1 Euryarchaeota archaeon UBA538 | reverse complement strand
ATACACTCGCTAGCAAGCGCCCTGAAGAACTCACGCTCATCTGTGGAGAACCAACCATCTCCTCCTTTATTTGGATCTAGTAATTCCATGAACTCGTCCATCGTTGTTCGTAACTCATCAGCTAACGTGCCGTTAACCCATGCATCAGCCTTGACCTCGGCAGTCTTCCAATCCTCGCTAATTATGATATCAAAATTGGCGTGTGAGTACTCGAACATATTCTCAAATGTGATAGATCCACATTGCTCTTCCAGACTCCCTCCTCCTCCTCCGAACTGCTCCATTCTCTTTTGCTCCTCATCAATTTCTGAGGCCTCTTGATTAATCGCGAAAGGCGTTGATAATATCAGAATAGCAATCAGCACGGACAGGTACTCACTCATACTAGGTTCGCCCATGTTACTTGTAAGAGGATTGAGGTGATGATTGTATCGTAACCAAAGATGATTTTAGGATTCCCTAAATTTCATATACTTATGTTCTCTCGCAGATTTTAGGGAGACCTAAAAATGATATTGAAATCAAAAGCAATAGTAATTAATTTACTCTTAATCACCTGTGTATTAACAGGGTGCATGGGTGGTGAAAACCAAGAGGAAACTCAAGGAAGCTTGGTTATCGCTTATGAAGTACAAGCAGACTACGAAAATATAGATGAAAACCCGCAAATATTAGCCGATTATCTATCTGAAAAAATGAATTATGATGTCACCCTCTACAGTGTTAGTTCAGAGGGAGCAATGATTGAGGCTCTGAG
>DALC01000087.1:0-310 GCA_002499325.1 Euryarchaeota archaeon UBA538 | reverse complement strand
GGAGTCCTCGGAGCCGATCAGAAGTCCGACGGTAGGACCTACTACGAGGCACATGCCTGGGTGAGGGCAGACAGTGAGATGGCAGATGCTTACTTAGACGACAACAGATATACCGATCCGTTTTCATTGCTTTCAGGAAAGACCTCTTGCCACACTGGATGGCTGAAATCCGCTGGTATGTTAATGCCAATGGGCTATCTAATTGGCCTTGGATATGCAAATGTAATAGGCGATCCGGATGATATTGAGACACTCAGAAACACAGTATATGGTTACTTCAGCGAGGACTCGTCAATCCCTGACTCAGGAA
>DALC01000015.1:1730-12020 GCA_002499325.1 Euryarchaeota archaeon UBA538 | reverse complement strand
CCTACCATTGTTGGCAAATCCTCATCATGCTCATCTGGAGTAGTCACGATTCCTAGATCAGACAGGTGATCTGCAACTTGCTCCATGGCGGTTCTTCCCTCAGCCCTTTTCCTTGGCCGAGGGAGCTTATTCCTGCAGATTAGATACGTCTCCGACGATGCATTCCTCGACGCGGTCGGAGCATATCTCTGCACATTTGAGAATCTGTCCTTGGCAGCATCAACCAGTCCCTCTATACCGGTTCCTTGGAATGTCTTGGTTACGAATGTCCCGCCCGGTTGGAGAACCCCCATGGCCACATCAAGAACTGTGGTGGAGAGCTCCAGAGATATGGCTTGATCAGTATCGTATCTACCTGTGAGACTTGGAGAGATATCGCTGATTACGACATTCAACATCCTACCCTCCAAGAATTGTTCAACCTGTGTAATTGTCGCATCCTCCGTGGCATCGCCAATGATTAGCTTGGCCCCTTCGACAGGAGAAGTAGCGAGTAGGTCGACTCCGACGACCAATCCGTTTTCTCCGACTTCCTCTACCGCTACTTGGGTCCATCCTCCCGGGTGACAACCTATGTCGAGAACAGCATCCCCTTTCCTCATCACTGAGAACCTATCTTGGATTTGCTTGAGTTTGTATGCGGAGCGAGCCCTATATCCCTTAGACCTAGCTTCCCTCCGCCATGGGTCACGACGATTCTCCTGGTACCATCGTTTGCTCATACACTCTCCGCGATGGTTTGAGTTATCAACTAAGGGATTGCTGAGGGCACTCAAAGCCCAATCTCAGATATGAGTGCCCGTGCCGTATGCCTAATGGCCTCTTCAGATGCTAAATTGGGTCTGAACCCAGTTTCTAAAAGACGGCTGACTTCAAGGGAGGTCTTGGGGACATCTCCAGCCCACCCCCTGTCTCCTCCAGTATACTCTATTGAAACTCCCTCGAGACCACTCTCCTCTACTACTATCTCAGCTATCCTTCTGACAGAACAGGTATCTCCAGTTCCAAGGTTGTAGAGATTCACGTTTTTATCGCAATGCCCTATCAAGTGTATCATGGCCTTGACACAATCCTCCGCAGACATATAGGATTTTTCTTGCATCCCATTTCCTAGAACTTCTAATCTGCTGGGATCTCTCTTGAGCTTGTGGATGAAATCGAAAATTACACCGTGAGTGCCTCTAGGGCCTACGATGTTAGCGAAGCGATGTATCCAAGCATCTGCACCGAAAGTGCCTGCCCATGCAGTTATCAGAGCCTCGGAGCCAAGCTTAGAAGCCCCGTAGAGGGATATTGGCATTACAGGTCCGTAAGTCTCTGGAGTGGGCATCTGCTCGGCTTCTCCATAGATTGCGGAAGATGAGGAGAATGAAATTCTGGATATCCCTTCCAAACGCATTGCCTCTAATACATTGTATGTAGCGAGAGTTCCCTGCTTGAGATCAGTATCTGTTACCTCTGTCCCTAGCCTGATGTCCGGGTTTGCAGCTAGGTGATGTACCATTTCCACACCCCGCATGGATTTTTTCACTGCATCCATGTCCAGAAGATCCGCTCGGAAAATTTCCACCCTGCCAGAATCCTCGTGGTGTGAAAGGAACTCCTCCCTACCGCTCGAAAAGTTATCAAGCACCCTGACTTTTTGCCCACTCTGTACTAGGGCATCTACAAGATGTGATCCTATGAACCCTGCTCCTCCGGTAACCAAGTGCATGTGCGCTGGAGCAAGCTGACAGACTTGAGTTCATCGGACAGACGACTAGGACCACAAACCCGTTTCTTTCCTCTGTCTGAGGTAGAAAGCGCTTGCCACCATTCCTAGCAATGCAATGTGTATTACAGTACAATAGGGACAGATATGGGGCGCCCCATCAACCATCGTCAATTCGACTAGCACTAGCCAGAGAACAAAAGGAACTCCAGCTAGGCTAACGAAGTACAGCAAATTCACATAATTAGAAGACCATTTAGCGTGCAAGTCCATTCTTATTGATAGTACAATGAACCAGATTATCGCGAATGACCCGATACCTATCAGGCCCCATGGAATCCCGAAAAGGTTGTTCCACTGTGGGTCTCCTATTACCGACCCGCATTGAACCAAGCCTTCAGTAGCACACATGGAGGAAGACCCGACTAGCATTGAGTTGTGAATTGCCCATGTCCATCCAGAGCCCACTATCCCTACTGCCGAGAATCCCATGGAGGCATTCAGGACCCCGATTGTGCCTTCTTCTCCTGGGGAATCCCTAGATCTGATAAGCAGGTAGAAAGACGCCACTATGCCCAGTACAAAAATCATCAATGGAGCGGTAATAACGGCCATTATTGACCACCTACCAGCCTCTGAAGGGCCGCTGATAATTCCTCCCCATCCCCTCCTTGTCCTTGATGCTTATTCTTGTTCCAAGCAACAGTTCCATCAGGTTCCAGGATGAAAGAGACAGGTGTTCCCGAAAGACCCCACTCCTTCATTATTGACATGGACCGATCATCGACATAAGGCCAGTTGTTGGGCGTTCCCGGCCTGTCAATGCAGTCATCTCTGTCACTATTGCAGCCAAAATAGGAGGTCTTGTCCCTGAATGCCTCAATTTCCTCTCTTGTACTATCGTGGCCAGTTATGCCTAGCTCTGCGGCAATTGTCACGAAATTTACCCTATCGGACCATTGGGAGTGAAGTTGACTCATTTCATCACCCTCAACCCAGCAATATGGACAATCGGTGTCCATGAAGTATATCATGAACCATTTACTATCCGACGAACCGTTCCAGTCCCAGTCGTAATTATCCGATAGTCTGTACTCGCTCCAGGAAGCGCCATTGTAAGAATCAGCGACGACTTCGGGTGCTAGATTGCCTTCATCAGGACCTACCTGGGGTATCGGGGCAAGAATTACTGAAATTACAACCACTATGCTGATTATGCCTGCAGTAATGAGACCAGCCATAGTCCTAACATCCTCATCTTTTCCCTTGGGTAAGGCCTTCGCCCTGCGTCTCGACATCGACACTCCGAGACACTAATCAACTTTCAGCGATTCTATTGTATGTGCATCCGAAAGAGCTCAATTACGATATTTATCGCATTCTTAGATTTGAAAGAATGCGAACGCTCATTTGGTTATTGTGATTGCACAGCACGTGACCGAGGAAACCCCTATCGACAGATTCTCCGTTTCCAGAGATGAATCTGTTGACGATGAAGCCGAATTCTGGCAATCATTCTTCGAGAGGATTCAGCCGGCCAGGGAGGCATCAAATAGGATTAGGAAGACGCTTTCTGAGGGCCCGGTAGGTAACGCACTGGATACCGCTGGGCAACTACTTGATGATGCCGCTGATATCACCCATTCCGCATACAGGAGGCTGAACGAGCTTTCCTACTCTGCTATTCTTAGGAGCCCTGGAATAATTGTCGCCATCCTGTTGCTGCTGACCTCAGTAGTTGGAAAGTATGCCATGGACTTCCAGCAACAGATTAATGGCGATGTCGAGATTTATCTCCCAGAGGGAGCAGACTCTTCTGATTTACTTTCAGAGGTTAGGGAGCAATGGTCAACGGACATTGTGATAATATACATCCAAACAGACAATGCGATAAGCTCAATCTCCGATAGAGGGAATGACAATATTACGTCTGCAGAAGTCTTGATGCAAATGTCCTGGATAGAAGGAGACGACTCATCCCCAGCAGGGACCTATGCAAAGGGACTGGACTGGGATAAATCAGACAGGGGAGTTAATGACGGAGTGGTCTGGGTACTGTCCCCGGCCCAGATAATCAAGGAAGCAAACTCTTCCTCATGGAGATTTAACTGTGCTATGGAGAAGTATGGCCTTCCAATCAGTGACGGTGAGAACTGTGCCATAGCAGGCTCCAATCCATATTACGGTTATGAGATCCCCGACGAGCAAGATAGGATAGACCAGTATGTCGAAAATGCCGGTTCACTGATGGAATCCATGGTAAGGGATACTAACGGTGACGGAACATGGGATACAGGCGTCATAATCATGGGAATATCATTCGACATGTCAACAACTGACATACCTCCGCGTGACGACCCAAAAAATGGTCTGGTAAAGGATCACAAGGCATTCTTGGCCTTTGCTGAGGCGTACATTCACGGAATAGGACCAGATGGTAAGATACTCCCGGATTGTGATGATGATGGTAGTGGGGTCTGTGACGAGATTGAGGAGGCAAATTGCTACCTCTGCTACACTACATACGAACTCACATCAACAATGGGGATTGATCCAGATACCAATACTGTTGACCTGGACAGGCTCGATGATATCCCCGACAGAAGGGCTGTCACAGTAACGGGCTTGACCCCGGTTCTGCATGATGTTTCTGATGCTATTTACTTGGAGTTGGTAGAGACGATGCTACCGGCAAGCCTAGCGCTGGTTGCTCTAGCGATGTTAATACTCCACAGGAACCCGAAGGTCATCTTAATCTGTGGGACTCCAATCGCGATGAGCCTAGCAATAACCTTCGGAGCCACAGTCATCTTGGACATCATGCTAACGCCCATGATAATCTCCGCCGGCCCTATTTTGATTGGTCTCGGAGTCGACTATGCGCTTCATCTGACTAATAGAATTGAAGAGAACAGGCAGGAGATCATTGAGGAGAAACTCGAAGAGTCCTGGCGATTGAAGAGAGATGGACTGGAACCGCTATCAGTCGATCCATGGGACTCTCTCATCAGCCTAACCGCAACAGTAAGAGCTGCCATGACCACAGGCCATGCAATTTTCCTATCCGCCCTGACCACTATACTGGGATTCCACGTCCTTACTTGGAACTCTTTGGTCCCCATACAGCCGATGAGGACTGTTGGAACCACTCTGCTTCTGGGAATTTCAGTGACATTCATCCTCTCAATGATAATGGTTCCCGCACTAATTCAGCTATTGAGGTACAGGAAGACTCCCAACAATCTGGAGATGTCTACAAACCAGACATTGTACGTTTCAATTTCTCTGGGCATCCTGGCGGCATTCGCATTATCCTATTCCGAGGCAATGTCGCCAGTGAATGCCCTGATTATGGCATCAATGCTGTCACTTACCATCGCTCTTGGACTCTTAGACAGCGTCTGGGACGCCATAGGAAAGATTCCTGTCAGGGCCACGATAGTGGTAATGCTAGTGGCTATTGTCACTACAGCTTGGGGCGTACTAATCCTGGAGGAAGAACTCGGAAAGGACATCACAGGTTCATCAGATGAGGTACCTCCAGGTCTGGAGTCTTACGAAGCCCTCAGGGAGTACAGCTACGAATTCGGTGGCGGGCAGACTAATCTATTCATTATCGATGCTACAGACAGGGGGGCAATGAACCAGACTGCGCCCATTCGAGATATCCCTGTTTTAGACTCAATAGATGAAATGCAGGCTAAGGTGGACAATGTCGAATTCACTGATACTACCAGTATTGTTGATATTCTGAAGGCAATACATCTTCAAGACGATATTACTGGTCAACAGGCCTTTGACCGTTCTCTCTGGGACATACTCCATTCATCTTGCTGGGACGATCCCCTTCAACTCGAATGCATCACAAGTGGCGATTTGGCATTTACTACACTTTCATCCAGAGAGGATATGGTAAATGTTGTCTTCGACACACTCAGCCCCGAAATTAGATCGATGCTGATGAATGCCGATCAAGGATCAGGAGAGACAAAGACGCTTGTGTATGCATGGCAACCTTACATCAATATCAAGGACGCAACTGGCCTGAGGAATACAATTGACGAATTCTTGTCAGAGGGGGGATGCGATGACTCCACAACATGCTACTCAACTACTCTAGCAGAGGAGGGAGTCACTAATTCCAAATTGACCGGAGGGCTTCCAATTTCGATCGATATCAACTCTGGCATTCACAAAGCACAGAGTGAAACTACAGTTTGGACCATGATAATTCTACTTTTCACTATGGCTGTATTGTTCCGCTCGCCCAGACTTGCCATATTCACAATGACCGCCGTCGCAGTGGTGGTATTGTGGCAACCTCTCCTGATGAGAGGCGGTTCGGTCAATGTCAATGTATTCACTGCAATGATAGGGACCATAGTATTCGGAATTGGAGTCGATGACTCGATACATATCATTGACAGAATTAGGGACGAGGGGGAAACTCCCGCAGGTGTTGTAAGGTCAGTAGTAACTACTGGGAGAACTATTTTCGAGACTACAGCTACAACCTGTGCGGGATTATCCGCCGGGCTATTTGTAGCCATTCCGGGGCTTCAGAATTTCTTCCTCTTGATGATGGCCCTAATTGCATTAGCGCTACTAACAAGCTCAATACTACTTCCCACTATAATCGTCGTGTACAACGAATTCAGGTCCAGAATCACCCTCAACGGGCCGTGGCTCGACTTTGACGAGGGCGGAACCATTTCAGAATCCTCCGTCCTAAAGGCAATTGTGGACTCTGATTGAATATAGCTTATGCTGAGTGGTTAGTGAGGGTGCAGGGAATAAGCCCCTTTCTGTTCACCTTTCGGCTGGTTGCATTCAACTTTGCATCCTACCCGGCCCTGTTGATGCAATACGGGCCTGCTTGGACTTGCTCCAGCGGGGGTGCTCGTTCCAGCTACCTTCGGGAAACCTCCTCCTTTCGGATTCATCGTGCTCCCGAGGTAGTTCGTTTCTGTTGCAGAGCCGACCCTCTCGGATCCCCGACTTGCGTCGGGCCACTCGCATCATGGAGAGGGGACTTTCCTCAGTGTCGTACACTGTCAGCAACCCTCCTGCTCCCTCAGACATGCCGAGAAGTCTATGCCAATGAACCCAACGGTCCTACTCTCATTTTCCATTATGGGAAATAATCATCTTCAAACCTGCTTACGAAGCCCCATGAGCGACGTCGAGGCGCTGAAGAGAGAAGCAGGTATCGCGGCATGTCGATATGTAAAAAGTGGGATGAATATTGGACTTGGAACTGGGTCAACTGTCAAGTATACAATTGTTGAGATTGGCAGAAGGGTATCTCAAGAAGGACTAGAGATAATCGGCGTACCTACCAGCGAATCTACTAGGGAACTGGCACAGAGTCTGGGTATACCTCTGATGGAAATCTCCGATGCTAAATCTCTGGATTTAACAATTGACGGAGCAGATGAATTTGACAGTCATTTCTCTCTAATCAAGGGAGGAGGAGGCGCCCTTACAAGAGAGAAAATAGTCGCTAATATCTCAAAATCAATGATTGTAGTTGCCGATGAGAGCAAGAAGGTAGACGTCCTTGGTAAATTCAATCTGCCAGTCGAAGTCAGTCCAGAAAAATTCCAGTCTGTAATTGAAGAGATATCTACCATCTGTCCAGGGAAGGTCATTCTGAGACGTAAAATGACAGATTCTGGGGACGAAGATAGAATATATGTCACTGATAACGATGGCTATATCCTGGATTGCGAGTTCGGCCCTACTATTACTGATCCAGCTGAAATGGAGCGAATGATATCTGTAATCGATGGGGTAGTTGAGGTCGGCCTCTTCGTGGGAATATGCGATGCAGTATTCGTTGCCTCGCACTCAGGAGTGGATATTATGTTCAATCCCGAAGGAAGACTCCACTAGTTTGTCACCCGTGGCCATTAAATTGGAATAGCCATTCGGAAGGGCGGGTCTGTAGCTTAGTCAGGTAGAGCACCCGGCTCTTAACCGGGCGGTCGCGGGTTCGAACCCCGTCAGACCCGCCAAACCCAGCTTGCGAGGCAACCATATACCACCGGCCACCTGAGGCGAGCGGGGAGACCATGACCAAGGAGTTCTGGATAGGTGACGTACTGTCTGGAAAATACGATGATGCAGAAGTTGAGCTATGTGGTTGGGTCCATAGAACCAGAGGCTCAAAAAAAATTAGATTCGTGGTACTCAGAGACTCAACCGGCACTCTTCAGTGTGTGATTAAGAGGGATACAGTAGGAGAAGAGTGCTTCGAATCACTTTCAAACGCATTAATAGAATCAAGTGTCCGTGTTAAGGGCACTGTAAAAAATACGGATAGGGAACACGGTCACGAACTTGTCATCGAAACGGGAACAGTCATCGGGCACGTCAACCCAGAAAATCCATTCCCAATCACAGAATCTGCAATGTCCGAAGCCGACGGCGGAGAAACTGAGTTTTTACTCGACAATAGGCACCTGTATTTGAGAACAGGTAGAATGACCAAGATGCTCAAGATCAGATCAACAGTTTTCGGCGCCGTGCACTCCTACTTTAGAGAACGCGAATTCATAGAGTATCAGGCTCCGAACTTTGTTGCTGGAGCAGTGGAGGGGGGTAGCACTCTCTTTGAAGTCCCGTACTTTGGAAAAAAGGCCTACTTGACTCAATCATGGCAACTTTACGCCGAGGCAGCGATGCCCGCATTGGAGAGACTCTATACAATCGCGCCGTCATTTAGAGCCGAAAAAAGTAGAACAAGACGTCACCTGACTGAGTTCTGGCATGCTGAGATGGAAATAGCATGGGGCGGAAATGAGGAAGTAATGAACCATGGAGAGGCCCTAGTCAGGAGTATAGCTGACACTCTCTTGGAGGAAAGGGACTCCGAGTTATCCGAACTGGGTAGGGACCTTGGGCTAATCCAGAATTATGCCGACGCTAAGTATCCAAGAATGAGGTATGACGAGGCTATCGAGACTCTGCAAAACAAGGGAGTTAATGTGGAGTGGGGACAGGATCTGGACTACACCAAGGAAAAAATACTCACTCAAGATTTCGAGGTCCCACACTTCCTGACTCACTATCCGCGAATTGCCAAGCCATTCTACCACAGGCCAGACCCAGAAGACCCCAAGTATGTCTTGTGCCACGATCTCCTCGCCCCTGAGGGATACGGGGAGATAATAGGCGGAGGAGAGAGGACTTGGTCCGAATCTGAGATTCTTGAGAGGATCGATGAAGAGGGAACACCAAGAGAGCCTTACGAATTTTACATAGATGTCAGGAGATACGGAGGAGTCCCACATGGTGGATTCGGATTGGGGGTAGACAGAGTCTGCGCATGGCTCTCCGGAGCGGATCACATCAGGGAGACAATACCATTTCCAAGAGACAGTAGACGCGTCACGCCATAGGCGTGTCACCCGAATCACTCTTACGCCCCAGCCATCTGCGGTGTCCATGACAGATGACTGGAGGACACTTGACATTGCTAATCCAACAGACGAACACTCCATGCTCAGAGAGATGGTAAGGGGGTTCGTCTCTGAGGAAGTCGAACCACAGGCATTGGAATTCAACAGAGATGAGAAATTCAATTCTGATCTATTCAGGACTCTCGGAAACTCCGGCCTTCTAGGTATTTCTGTTCCCTCAGAATATGGGGGAGGGGGAATGGACGCTACAGCAGTCGCGATCATCAATGAAGAGCTTTCATACTCCGATCCCGCATTCTGTCTAGCATACTTAGCTCATGACCAGCTGATGGTCAACAACCTAGCTCAAAATGGAAGCCACGAACAGAAATCAAGGATCCTCCCCAGAGTGTGCAGTGGAGAGTGGATTGGGTGCATGGCAATGAGCGAGCCAGATCATGGCACAGACGTAATGGCGATGGAGACTAATGCAATACGGAGAGATGACGGAAATTGGGTAATCAATGGTAGGAAGATGTGGATAACAAATGGGACTATTGATGATGCTGGAACACCTGCTGACATAGTCTGGCTTTATGCAAGAACTGGGACCGACTCCAGTGGTCGAGCAGAGATTACAACATTCCTCGTAGAGAGGGGGATGGAGGGATTCTCGGTAGGCCAGAAAATTATGGACAAGCTCGGAATGAGGGCTAGTAACACCGCTGAGCTTGTTTTCGAAGACTGCGTTGTTCCGCCAGAAAATGTCGTTGGCTCTCCCGGGGAGTCAATGTCTCACATGATGAGGAATCTGGAACTGGAGAGGCTGGGACTCGCCGCGATGGCACTTGGAATCTCCAGGAGGTGCCTGTCGGTAATGAATAGCTACGCCAGTGAAAGGAAGGCCTTTGGCAGAAGCATACGCGATTTCGGACAGATTCAGAGGCACATTGCAGAATCATGGGCAGAGTACAGGGCGATGAGATCATACGTCTACGACACTGCTAGACTCATTGACTTATCCAAATCAGGGAATAGACTAGATTCCGATGGAGTCAAGTTATTTGGGACCACTATCTCAAAGAATATTGCCGATAGAGCTATCCAAGTTCTGGGAGGTTACGGATATGTCGGAGAATACATCGTCGAAAGGCTATGGAGGGACGCAAAGCTCCT
>DALC01000015.1:1080-1332 GCA_002499325.1 Euryarchaeota archaeon UBA538 | reverse complement strand
GAGGGATAATTGGTAGTCCCGCCCGGATTCGAACCAGGGTCCCCAGGACCAAAACCTGAGATGATGGACCACTACACTACGGGACTCCGTGCTCCGGCATGAGATATCTGCTTTGGACTTGACGGGCGAGAATGTAGCGGGCGAGAGGCCGACAGAATGAAAGAAGCATCTACGCACGATACTCTGTATGGCTCGGAATCAGGCATTGGCACTAGTGCTACTCATGATTCTGCAAACGGTCTCTGTGACCGT
>DALC01000015.1:0-692 GCA_002499325.1 Euryarchaeota archaeon UBA538 | reverse complement strand
ATTTTCAGCAGTCAGAACACAGTCCATGGCTCGACCCGGAGTTACTGGAAGGAATCCACTCGGAGAATGGAAACTCTAGGGTGACTGTAATCACCAATTCACTCCAGAATCTCGAGTTCTGGCAGATTGAGAACAATGCTCTCGAGCAGCAGGCAGGGCCAGGTCCAGGCGAGGCCCTGGTCCAACAGGAGACATCCGATGGAAGAATAGATCACAGAACCTTCTGGGTAGATTCAGAGCTCGTTCAGAAGATCCCAGGGATACCAGGTGTCATTGCAGTTATAGATGCTCAGAAGCCCCCTGAGCCATACTCCATAGAACCGTTCGATAAGCCTGATTTTCTTCCAAGCACCGTGACCACCGGACAGCTACACGGGGCTACCGATGCTTGGGAAAGTGGCTACACGGGAGAGGGACTCATAGTTGCAGTAGCCGACACAGGAGTAGACTTCGCACATCCTGACTTGAACGGGACGCAGGCTAGAGTGACTTTCCATGACTCCCCGTACCTGGGGTGGCCTCTCATGTTGGATCACAGTAGTATGTACAGTTGGATGGTTCATGGTGAGGCATACCCAGATAGATCGTCTTGGTATGCAGACACCTCGATAATAGATGCTGACAATAATTCAGATGGTCTTCTGGATAACTCAGGGTTGAATATCACAGGAGTAAATATATCCATCTCGGGC
>DALC01000059.1 GCA_002499325.1 Euryarchaeota archaeon UBA538 | reverse complement strand
TCACAGCCCTTCATATCTGGAGCTATCTCAAAGACAATCAACATGCCCTCTGACTCCACTGTAGAGGATATCAGAGCCGCATATGACTTGAGCCACGAGACGATGATCAAGGCCTGCGCCGTTTATCGGGACTGCTCAAAGCTATCTCAGCCTCTGATGAATCAGTTAGTTGATACAACCTCCTTGGAAGAGGATGAAGAAGATGACTCTGTATCTACAATGGTGCAACAGGTCGTGGAGGCCCTTCCAGTTCCACAGGAAGTGGCCACTCCTGTCGCGAAGTCCTTTGTGGAATATATTGCGACACGCCGTGCGTTGCCAGATAAGAAAAAGGGTGATAATGTCAAGGCAAGGATTGGCGGTCATAGTGTTCGACTAATCACTGGCGAATATCCAGATGGAAGACTCGGGGAAATTATTCTTGTCACTTCGAAAGAAGGTGCGGCGTGGAGAGCAATGTTGAACCAGTTTGCAATAGCAGTTTCGATTGGGCTTCAGCACGGAGTACCGTTGGAAGCTTTCGTCAAAGTATTCACTTTCCAGAAGTTTGAGCCAAGCGGAATGGTCGAGGGAGGCAGTGGTAGAGTAAAGATGGCCTCCAGCCTAGTAGATTGGATATTCAGAGAGCTTGCTATCGAGTATGCAGGTAGAGACGACCTAGCACATGTTGGTGCTGAGGACCTAGACCCGTTCACGATTACCAAGCCTGAGATTACAGATGAGGGTGTAATGAGGATAAGGGGAGAGAGTCGGGAAGTGCAGCTGACTCTAGACTCGATTCCAACCGTCGAGAGTAGTGAAGAACGTACGTATCGATTAGCCAGAGAGGCTGGATTTACTGGAGATATTTGTGACGAGTGCGGAAGTAGTAAGATGGTCAGAAACGGGACTTGTCTCAAGTGCAACGACTGTGGCTCGACTACCGGATGTTCATAGTCTCTTCAGAATGGCATTAGATAGTCCAGCGAAGAGTCTCTTCTGAGTATTCTTTTCTTGAGATCATAGTATTCATCATTGCTTGATTCGTAGATTCTCCTACACGACAGCTTGAATCCTTCTTCTGTGACTTCGAGCTGTTGCATCACTAGGCCAACAAGCCTAGACTTTGACGACTCGCCGGAAGAAATCCATGCGTGTGAGAGCAGGCTATCTTCATCCATGGGATTGATAGATAGATACTCCCTCATTGCTGAGTCAACAATTCTCTGGGTCATCCTCTCATCTCCTCTCTTTAGTACTTCAGAGGCCTTGGCGGAAAATGTGGGAATATCGTATCTTACCAGAGATGAAAGGAAGGTAGTTGCAAGAACCCTGGTGTCCGAGTCTTCGTCTTGAAGTAGCCCCTCCATCAGCCCCAACGCTAGTTGCGCATCATCGGAAGAGATTCTTTGAAGTAATGATGCTAACTCTCTCCGAGTCTCGGGTTCGTGATGCTTGGAAGCAAGGGTAAGGATGTCATGTGATTCTTGTGGGTATTCAGAAATAAGTTGAATAGCACTCTTCACTACCATTTTAGAGTTAGTGTAGTCTCTTTGATTCAGTAGCGTCATCAATCGATTGGGGACGTTGAGATGCATACTTAGTTTCCTAGATACTGTCAGTGACTCTAACCAGTAGGGAAGTATCTGGGAATTAGAGACATGGTTTCCAGATAGGGTATCCAGTATGATTGAGGCCGCTAAGACGCCCGACGGGTGCGGAACCTCATCAGGTTGGGTTTCATCGGACGGATTCCAAGCAAGGTGATGGGGGCCTGATGTCCTTGGCGTCTGAAGTCTAGGAGGTTGTGCCATGGAGATGGAAATCAAAAGATGAAACCCTTCTTCTCTGGCCACATAAGAACCATTCAAAGACAGGCCAATTAGTAACGATACCCCCAGATACCACCTATCTGTATCTGGAGAGCTTTCATCTAGTGCAGAAGAGAGCCAGTCTGATGACATTTTGAAAATAAGTGCCTCGGAAATCTTCTCTGAATTCTCAGAGATCCACTTTTCTCGTAGTTTCTCCGGATCAATATTTCTCCTAACATAGTCGGGAATCTTGTCATCCACAATAGAAGATAGTCTATGATTGAATCCCGCCTTGTCATTCAGAAAAATTCCAACGGCTTGATCGGCCAATTTTTCGGAGGTTTCAGGTTGAATCGCAGGGAAGTCCGGAAGCTCGAGTGGGGGGTGAGGGAGAGTGGCAACTTGGAAGGAGGTCTCAGTTAGCTCCCTGATTAATGCCTCACAGCCCTCCCAAATGAGGGTTCTAGCCTCTCTTCTGGACATATAGCCTCATATCTCAAGTTCAATATTCAGGTTCTGAATAAGTTCCTTGTAGCGATTTCTAATCGTTACCTCGGTCACACCAGCGACCTCAGCCACCTCTCTTTGGGTTCTTCTCTTCCCACAAAGAACACTTGCAATGTAGATTATTGAGGCCGCGATTCCTGTTGGGCCTCTACCGCTAGTCAGCTCTTTCTCCTGTGCGGCGCTAATTAGCTCGTATGCCTTTGCTTGAACTTCGGCATCCAAGTCTAAACCGGAGCAGAAACGGGGGATGTAATCCTCGGGCTTGGTTGGAGGGATTTTCATCTTGAGTTCCCTGACCATGAACCTGTATGTCCTGCCAATCTCTTTCCTGCCGGTTCTGCTTGCCTCTCCGATCTCATCCAGGGTTCGTGGATTCTTGCACTGCCTGCATGCCGCATAGAGACTGGCGGCCGCTACTCCCTCAATTGAGCGTCCTCTGATTAGTCTAGCTTCGACTGCTTTCTTGTAATTCACAGCGGCTGCTTCTCTGATAGACTTGGGAAGATCCAGTCTACTAGCCATCCTGTCTAGCTCGGCTAGTGCCATTGCGAGATTTCTTTCCGTGGCGTTACTAACTCTTGACCTCTTCTGCCACTTCCTCATCCTGTAGAACTGGCTTCTGTACCTACTAGAGATTGACTTGCCTGAGTAGTCCTTATTCTGCCAGTCTATATCAGTGGAAAGTCCCTTATCGTGCAGCATGACGGTCATCGGAGCTCCAGTTCTTGCTCTCTGATCACCTTGCTCTGGGCTGAAAACTCTCCACTCGGCTCCCTGATCGATTACCTTGTCTTCGAGTACCACACCACAGTCCACACATGAGACCTCTCCACGGGTCTCATCTCGTAGTAGGTTTCTACTTCCGCATTCAGCGCATTTCACTGTGTCTTCAACTAGATAGTCAGCCATTTTTTAGTCTCCTTCTTTGAGAAAGTTAAAATCAACCCAAAGCCCATGTTATTTAAATTTAACATTCTTCAATCTTTTCGTTCGAGGACGGTTTGTGGGCACTATTGCTGTTCCATATCGAGAACCGTGAAATAGAGCGGACTCTTGGATGATTTGGGAGTGGTTAATTTGAGTGAACATTGGCCTCCAGAAAATATCAGCCTCACCCCCGGAAAGAGAGTGTTGTTCTTGACCAAAGACTTGGAACTAATCAGGAAACAGTTGTATGAAGGTGTTAATCTGAAGATGTCAGATTTATCTGTTGAGGATCTTCTCGATGACATAAACACGGATGTAATGACCCCTGCATGGGTGTGCTTTGATCATGAGCCCTCGGTGATTGCGGAGAATGCATATGCCGGTCTCCTACATGAGGGGCGAAGAGTATTCGAACCCAGGGCTTTGAAAGACGGTGGTTTTGAGGTAATAGTGTCAGGGCACAGGAAAGGTACTGGCTCTAGCAGGGAGACGGCTCCACAATGTGAGAGATGGTCTGGTATCAGGATTGTGATTGCCGAGTCCTTCGCACCGATTCATGAGAGAAATAATTTGAATCTTGGACAATTGATGGGCGATCATTCTATGCTGGAAAGATTACAGGATGGAGAGAGAATACCTCTAACTGAATTCACAGAGGGGTATGACCCAATAAGTAAACTGATTTTGGAAAGTGGGGGCATCCTTCCTTTCGCCAAGAGACTGAAGTCCGGTGATGTGATACTTCCAGCCAACGACTGCTCTCCGAGACCAATGAATATGATTGAGAAGATGATTTCATCTAAATTACTTGGCAGGGGCGATGAGCTTGGTTTCGTAAAACCCGGCGATGCTGTTCTAGCCCAAGTAGACGGAGGATACTCTCATGAGTTCACCACTGCTCAAGTTCATACTTTCTTATCTGATGAGTATGGAGATGATTATGTGCTTCCTAAACCCAGTAAATTCGCTGTCTTTGAGGATCATTTGCTATATGCCACGGGTGTTGATAGATTCAGTAGGTTCGAGAGGAAGATACAAACTCTGAGAGACATGCAAGTGGATTTCCAGAAACATACTGGAGTCAGGGATTATTCGGCAGTTGGAGGAATAAGTCCGGGGATTTGCCATCAAGTCGCTAGGGAGGAATTCATAGATGTTGGAGACTTCATCCAAGCCACGGACTCTCATACATGCATGGGAGGGGCTTCGAATGCTCTGTCCTATGGGGTTGGTTCGACAGAGTACGCAAATCTAGTGTATAACCAATTTTCATTCGTCAGCGTACCCGAAAGTATCAGATTCAATTTAGTTGGAGAATTACATCCCGGCTGTACAGCGAAGGATATCATACTGCATATTCTTTGGAAATTTGCCGCGAACTCGGAGACATTGGATAGGAGTATGGAATTTGGAGGACCAGGTCTAGCGAGTCTCTCGATGGATGAGCGGGCCACTCTTTGTAACATGGCTACGGAATGTAGTGCCAAGACTGGAATCTGTGAGGCCGATGATAGAACTGTTGAATGGTTGTTAGATAGGCGTCGTGACCTTACTGAGAGTCAGATAAGAAGTAGGTTCGTTCTTCCTGATGAGGACGCCCACTATGATGGCGGTACACATGAAATAAACCTCTTGGAAATACGTCCAATGGTTGCCCATCCTGGAAATCCAGATGAGGGGGTTCCTTCAGATCCGACTAATGGCGCATATATCGATGAGCTTGGAGATATCAGAATAGATATTGCATATGCAGGGTCTTGTACTGCAGGTAAGGATGATGATTTCTCATTCTACGCCATGGTCTGTGAAGCAGCTCTCAAAGCTGGACTGAAAGTTGCAGAAGACGTGGATTGCTACATTCAATTTGGCTCCAAGTCGGTCAAGGAGCTTTCGGAGCGGAAGGGATGGACGAAGATATTCGAAGAAGCCGGCGTTCGTCTTATTGATCCCGGTTGTGGAGCTTGTATCGGTGCCGGACCGGGAGTTAGCGAGGATTCTGAACAAGTCACAGTTTCTGCTATTAACAGAAATTTCCAGGGAAGATCTGGTCCTGGAAAGCTATACTTGGCTAGTCCACTGACGGTGATGACAAGTGCCTTCACTGGGAGAATCACGGCTTGGGAACCGGATATTTTCTCCCAGTGAAGGACTTTTACGTCTACAGCTCTGACTTTCTTCCACCGNNTTTCTCATTCTACGCCATGGTCTGCGAAGCTGCCCTCAAAGCAGGACTGAAGGTTGCAGAAGATGTGGATTGCTACATTCAATTTGGTTCCAAGTCGGTTAAAGAGCTCTCAGAGAAGAAGGGATGGACAAAGATATTCGAAGAAGCGGGTGTTCAACTTATTGATCCCGGTTGTGGAGCT
>DALC01000068.1:10332-15865 GCA_002499325.1 Euryarchaeota archaeon UBA538 | reverse complement strand
TCCGTCGAACTTTCCTAGAATTCTCTCCAACTCTCTTTCTACACTCATTGACTCCCCGGCTATATGTTGACTTGGAAATTGTCCTTTCCTTGATTTTTCGAGCATCCTTCTTCCTCCGCCTGAGAGTGATTGCTCTGTTGTAATAGTAATTTTTCTTACTGGGAGGGAGCGAATTAGTGGCGCGATGGAAATTCCCAGTGGGACGACCATACAGTTTGGGCATGATACGAGCATTCCCTTACCGAAACCACTCTGCAAGTCGATAAGTCCGAGGTGATCATTATTCACTCCTGGGACCACTAGTGGTATCACTTCTGAGTGCCTATGGACTGTCGAATGGCTGATTACAACAAGTCCGGCCTTGGCAAGTTCTTCCTCTATGTAAGATGCAGGAGAGTCGGGTAGAGCAGAGAAAACTATTCTCACCCCTTCCGAGATAAGGTGCGATGCAAGTTCCCCATTTTGTCCTATACCGATTATTCGTAAATCCGGTAATGATGGTTTTGTTTCACTAAAACTCCATGGAATTTCGCTTACTTTCATGCCCTCTGACTCCGACGATCCAACCACACATACTGGAGCTAACCAATGGTGATTTGAGAGTCTCTGAAGTAATCTCTGAGCCACAAGCCCCCTAGAACCTAGGACAGCACACCTAACTCTCCCCAGTGTGCTCATAGCTTGTGCAAGGAGCGACAGCCTATGAAGAAGTGTTTGGATGATGATGAATAGTTAAAGTACTCCCGCGCTGATAGGAATATCATGGAAGCGCTTGGTTTGGCCTATGTGACATTAGGACTCGTCATTGGAGTAATGATTGGTTGGCTCATTACCAAGCTAAGAATGGGGAGTGAAATAATCCGCTTTGAGGAAAGAATCAATGCTCATGAGGGGGCATTTGAGACCAATGAAAAAAGAATGAAGGCGGAGATAGAGAATATGGTCATGAAGGTTGGCGAGAGGAACACTGCTCAATTTCTCAAACTAGCTGAACAGAGATTTTCCTCGGAAATGAGTGAAGCTGAGAACGCTCTGGAGACAAGAAAACTGGAAGTTGAGAATCTAATCAAGCCCCTGCGTGTCGAGATGGAGAAGATGTCCGAGGCAAACCAGCAGATTGAGAAGGAGCGAGCTGGCGCTTATCAGGCTATCAAACGCCAAATTAAGGATCTGGGGGATAAAACCGAATCTCTGGGGGTTAGGACGACCGCCCTGTCAACTGCTCTGACCACATCCGGTCAGGCCAGGGGGAATTGGGGCGAAGTAAAATTGCGAAGGTTGTTTGAAATGGCAGGAATGTCTGAACAGGTTGACTTTTTTGAGCAGGAAACAATTCAAGGCGGGGGAAGGCCAGATTACATCGTTCGTCTACCTCAAGAGGGAGTCATTCCGATTGATTCAAAGGCGACTGGTGCTAATTTCTTAAAGGCCGTAGAGCTCGAATCAGGATCGGATCAGGATGCCCTACTAATCGAACATTCTAAGGCGATGAAGAATCGTATTAAGGAGCTGGGAGCCAAAGATTATCAGGGCTCAATAGAGGGTGATTTTGATCATGTGATAATGTTCATTCCCAGCGAGGCGATGGCTGCTGCGGCATTCACTAAAGATCCTGAATTACTTGATTACGCAATGAGTAAGTCTGTTCTAATTGCTACTCCAGTAACTATGTTGGGACTACTAAGAACTGTCGCGCTATATTGGCAACAACACGCGCTAGCAGAGGGAGCCAGAGAAATCTATGACGTCTCAAGAGAGATGTATAAGAGAATCAATACATTAATTGATCATTTCATGAAGGTGGGCAACCATCTTGACAAGGCTGGTAGATCATACAACGAGGCCATGAACTCATATGAGAGAAGAGTTCTTCCTCAGGGACGAAGGCTTGACGAGCTACGGGTTTCGGAGACTCTTCTGGGGGGCCTTCCCGAACCCAAAGAGATTGAGGCAAGGCCGGGAAAGGTAGAGGAGGACTGATGACCCCCTTCCTATTGGGTGGGGCATGATTAAGTGGCAGACAGGCAGGTACCACCCTGTTATTCATCTTCCTGATGAGTACGAAGTTAGAGACTTTACAACAGGTAACTACTCCCCCTCGGAATATGAATATGACATCGGTAGATATGATGAATTACGCCCTGGAATGTACTCGACTGATCTATTCTCTGATGGCAGGTTTCTTCACGTAGGTATCGATATTGGGGCACCAATAGGAACTGCGTGTATGGCTTTTGATGATGGAGAGATCTCACATTTTGGTTATAACCCAGAAGAAGGAGATTATGGAAATGTAATAGTGACAAAACATTTTGTGGGAGGAACTCCAGTTTGGGCACTTTATGGACACCTTAGTAGTAGCTCTATAGAAGGGAAAGAAATTGGACAAAGGATACGTAGGGGAGAAGTAATTTGTTGGATAGGAGATAAACAAGAGAATGGAGGTTGGGAGCCACATCTTCACTTCCAATTATCGCTTAAAGAGCCTGAGACTCATGATATGCCGGGGGTAGTGGCTCCAGATAGACGGGACGAAGCACTGAGGGAATACCCCGATCCAAGGTGGGTACTGGGTCCAATCTACTGAATGTCCGATAAGTATTCCTTTAGTTGAGGGATTGGCTCCATGGAAGTAGGATTTACTCCTCTCAAGAGGGCTAGTGCTATGGAAATCCAGTCAGAAATATGGGCGGCATAAATCAATCTCTCTAGCAGGGATTCCCCCTTGCACTCTATTCTCCAGACATTCTTAGTATTCAGATTCTCCTCGATCCAGCTAATCCTTGATTCAGTCCTCTCATGAATGCCCTCGGAGCTCATAATTAGGAGCGCTCTATTACCGGGAGACTCAGAGAACCATGCTACTATTTCATTATGATTCATCTCGGGCACCTCAGAGTATTTGGCGAACGCTTCAGAATTCTCATTAATCTGACAAGTCAGTCTGTAAGCGGCAGCATTAAGTTCCCTTGGGCAAATTATACCTATCTGAGAATCCACAAGATTTCTGGCCAAGGCCTCCGACATTCCATCTCCGGAGATGATATCTAGCTTTCTTGAAGAGTCTCGGATTCTATCAATCATCAATTTAACCTCTTCATCCTCTGGACGAGCCAGTATTCCCATCGACCAGCAGACTGCCAATTGGGCCCCTAATATATGGCCGAACGCAGATCGAGGCATTTGCCCCTTAGGAATTGGAATGGAAACAGACTCTTCATGACCATCCAAGATTCTGGTCAGCTCCCCTCCTGAGGATATCCCCACCACGGTTCCACCAGAATCTATGGCCTTAATTACCCCATCAATGGTCTCCTCAGTGTCTCCAGAGTATGAGGTGGCGACAACAAGCCAGTCTGGTCCCCACCACTGAGGTAGACCATAGTCTCCCCAGACCACAAATGGCAGCCCTCCTTCTTGATCTGAGATGGTCTTAAGGAACCTTCCAGCTGAGCCTGAACCACCCATTCCAAGGAATATCACTCCAGTCCAGTCTAGGTCTGATTCCAGTCCTGTCTCCAAGGAAATTGCCCTCTCTAAATCATCCACGAAACCCCTAGTGAGGCCACACATATCTTCAGTATCCAGAGACTCTGCTAGCTCCTCGATTCTTTGGCCGGACATTGACTTATTTCCTCCCTGAGGGCACCGCCAGCCATACTCCCTGTATGAAACCAATGCGTACTGACTTCGATTCGGGGTCATCATCATACGGTAAAGCTACAGTAACTACCTTGTACTCTGTAGGGTCAAGGACCTCCACTGCTGAACTGTCTCTGTTCAATATGTCAACAACAAACTGTTCACTTCTCGGACAGACTACAACAGAGCCTTCCATATCTCTCCATGTTGCGCCTGTTCTTTCGAACCTGTCCATCTTCTTCAGAATGGGTCCGTCCTTCTGCCAACTTTCAACTATCCACAGATTCTTTCTGAATCTGATCACATCTCCCAGCCCATATGCAGGTTTCCTGTAGCTGAGTGTCAGTCTCGAAACTTCGATCCCATCGTTAGCACCGACTACTGTAGAGGTTTCCTTGACTGTACCTCCAAACTTCTTGACTAAGTTTCTGGACCATCTCCTAGCCATAGCCTTAGACCCTAATTTCAGATCCCATCCTCCCGTGACGGCTCCCTCTTCTGAGATGAAGAACATAGGGTCCGCCTCCATCTCAGAAAGCATCTCATCGAGAGTTTCTCGTAATGACTTGAGTTCCGTTTCGGACAGCCTCCTACCGGCTGATCTTAGTTGCATTACCGCCTCGAAATACGAACCTGCCTTGCGTGTACATGTAGGGCAAACTGCATTACTGGTCTGTAGAAGTACCTCATGGTTATCTGAGAATTCATATCCTTCGATTATGCCAGAGACATCCACATGAAGCCTACTGGTTCTGTCGTCTATTTCCTCGACTGCAAACTCTACCGAAACTTGCTTTGCCCTATCCTCGACGCCTAGGCTAGCCCTGATCCTCAAATCTGCCAAATCATTTGAGTCAATTATCGACCATCGTCCACGAATCTCATGAAAACCACATTTGGAACATCTATCTTGTTGGATCCTCTCAGGCATGACAGATAGGCTAGTTCTATCTCTCAGACAAGATTCGCACATTCTATCTGTAGTCAAGGGCGGAGTTGCGCCACAGACTATGCAGAATTCGCCGTCAGACATGTCTCTCCCATCAAATGCGCCCATACTCACAGTTAGAAGGGTTCCCAATGACTGAAGACGCCTAATTAGTCATCATTCTTCGGAATCAGATGAAAAAATCTCCAGTTGTAAACTTAAATCCACTATTCTTGACCTTAAGTGGTTGACATAGTACGCGAGAATGAAAGATAGTATTGTGTAGGCGACTATCATTTCAGAAGTTCCTGTCATATTCATGGCCCCCCATCTAATTCCGACTTACTCTGTTCTAATCTATCTTCCATTCTGATAACTTCATTACTTAGGATTGCCAGTCCAACAAATAGGATCAGGAATGAGACGAAACCCATCATTAGCACTGTCCTGATAGCAGGATCTAAGCCTGTCTCCTCTCCGCTAACTAAGACTATCCCAGGGTGTCTCTTCTGGTACCATGTCGTTGCCAGTGCAGTAATTGGGACTAGTGCAAATCCAAATAGTCCCACTGCGGCGAGAGTGTCCCTGGTTTCCTGGCCATCGGGTTGAGACCTTCTGGATAAGACTAGGAATAGTGCAACACCCGTCAGTAGGGCGAAAGTATTGAGACGAAGATCTCCCCAATCCCAAGGGACACCCCACTCTGCGGACCCCCAAATCGGTCCTGAGGTGATTACCCCGAGACCGAAAAGCAATCCAAGATCTGAGCCGGTTGAGAACCACCTCCATCCCCAATCAGACCTATCCTTATACCATGCCACTGCCCCTATGAACAACATGCAGAATGCTAGGAATGAAGACCATGCGAAGGGCACGTGCCAGTACAATATTCTGTAAGCCTCGGGAGCGTTGAATGCTGTTGAGTCCACCACGGGCGCGTAGTATACCCCCATCAAAGCCGTG
>DALC01000068.1:0-9923 GCA_002499325.1 Euryarchaeota archaeon UBA538 | reverse complement strand
GCTCCCTAGTGAAGAATGCTATTCCCTATGCATCAGGAATAATAACAGCCACTGCCCAGACCATAGCAGAAATAATACTGGCAATAATTATCGATGCCAGCGGGCTACCTATTGAGATCTCTGAGGACATGCCGACTTCCATGATTACAGACAATGCATCTACCAATTCCATGAATGGCCAAATTAATACTATCAGAAGAAGTGATGACGCTGCCGCACCTGACCTTCTCAGGTCTGAAACCAGAAGGTGCAGTGCAGTGGCGGCACAAGAAATGTCAATTATTACCAGTGATGGAAGCCAGAGCCACCTCAATATCTCCTCAGAGCTACCAACTGGCAAAGAGCCCTCCAATACAAACCATGAGAGATATGTTAGAGGAAGCGGTAGAAGAATCGATGATGCAATTATGGATGTTGCCGGACGGAATTGTGGACCACAAACTGCTGACCACCATTTCCCGCATTCCTCCTCTGAGAGTCTACGAATCATGGCAGGGGAAATAACCGCGGAGATGAATGCTGGAGTGAGAATTAGAGCCGCAGTCAGATGGTTACCTATATTGGTGTTTGAAAGGGTGGCCTGCGACGTATCCATTCCTGTCAATACTGAGTAGGACAAGAGTAGGGCCAATATGGCAGGAGTTGCTTTTCCAATGGTGTCTACTGGATTTCTCCTCTCAATTGAGTAACTCCATGTGAACAGTGATGAGATAGTCTTAGTTTCTCTTTCGCTGAGGAATTGCCTCTCCATGTAAAGCTCTTCTTCAATATTGTTCTTTGACTCGGAAATCTCACCTGATTCAATTGTCAAGATTCTGCTTGAGCATGCGATTATTTCTTCATCATGTGAAGCCATTACTATAGCATTTCCATATTGTGACAGCTCTCCTATCCACTTCTTCAATACTCCTTTGGAGAATGAATCCAAGCCTTCGGATGGCTCATCCAGGAAAACTAATCTCGGAGCCTCGCACATCATTGCAGGGGCCATTCCAGAAATAACTGCCAGACGTCTCCGCAGTCCAGCTGAAAGTTGTGAAACCCTGTCCTCTCCCCTGTGAGACATACCCCACTCTTCCAGGATCTGTTTTGCCTCTAATTGACTACAATCTATTCCCGACACATTTAGTGCGGTTATGAGTCTCTCAGTGACTTTCTCCTCTCCACAAACACCATCCGATTGTAGAGTCAGGCCGAATGGGTGAGGCTTTTTTCTTGTTCCTGAGTAATTCCTGATTATGAGTGGCTCATCCTTCTCTGAAAACCACTCAACCTGACCTTTAGTAAGGGGAATGATCCCCACGAGTGATTCGATCAGAGTAGTCTTTCCAGAGCCATTTTCCCCCACGAGGCATACGATATCTCCTCGGAATATTTCTAGGTCCAATTTTTGGATTACGGTTCGTGTCCCCCGAGTAACGCTAAGGTCTCTAGCCTTGAGTACTGGGGACTGCGCCATGCACCCCGGAGTAGTATCAGTCGTTTGAGTCGTTCCATTCTGAAAATCACTATTTGCGAGCCCCCTCTGTCAGGGGCGTGAGTGCATTAGGCGAGCTTGGAAATTTCGAGCAGATTTTTGTCTTAGTGCTATTCATTTGTTGTATTTATCCCTATATTTCCGCATATAGGGGGAACACGAGTATTGCCCTCGCGACCATTCTTTCACTTATGTTGGCATCTTTCGTACAATTTGCCATTTCTGTTATCCAAGGGGTCCCCGTCGAGATGGGGTGGATAGTTTCTGTTTTTGGAATCAGGCCATCGATTGCTACCTCGCCCTTGGAGTCATACAGATTCATCACAAGTGCATGGATTCACGCTGGATGGGTACATGTACTTGGGAATATTTTGGTAATTGGACTTGTGGGTATTCCGCTGGAGCAAAGGATGGGTGGCAGGAGGTGGATGACTGTCTACATACTCGGACTTTTGGGAGGGAATATTGCTTGGGTCTTCACACATCCTGATTCGATGATTCCAACAGTAGGGGCGAGTGGTGCTGCTTTCGGGATACTGGGGGCTTACATGGCATGCTGGCCCAGCGATGAAGTTGAGTTTCCCTTACTGTTCCTAATCAGGGCATGGCCAATTTGGTTGATTGTGTTCATCAGATTGGGGATAGAAGTTTGGCAAGTTTATTCGATTCAGTTAGGAACTTCAGGAGATGGTAATATTGCGCATATGGCCCATTTAGGGGGCTTCTTTCTATCCTACTCATTAGCTAGGAGAGTAACTGTAGGAGGGCCTCAGCCTCTGGAAAGAGATGCAATTGATGGGATTCCTGAAGCAACTAGGAATATGCCGAGTCTCAAGGAAAATCCCTGGGAGGCTTCCGGATCCCCGCTTGAAGGAAGAGCCTTGAGGGTATTAGGAAAACTCATTGAAGAAGGAGACGAATTAGAAACTAGAAGGGCGTGGCTGGAAGAGCTTTCCGAACACACAATCTGTCCAGTGTGCGGAGGAGAGATTCTTGCGGAGACCAAAGGAGGCCGAACCTGGATAAAGTGCGGAGTGTCAGAGAGTCACCTAACGTGGCCATAGGGCAAAAAAAGTGGTCTTGGACAGGTTGGGATTATACAGGGTCAACATTTGGCTCTCTATGAGAGCCATGGGAAAGAGAGCATCTTCAGCGACTCCAATCATTGTGGCCTTGATGGTTTTGATGCTTGATGTTTCTGTAGGAGTCAGTGGTTCTGAATGGGAAATTAATAATTCTGATGGGTCGAAGGAAAATGTGGAATTGGAGGCAATCCCAGATATTCCCCCCCTCATGTGCGAGTCGGGCGAGTGCCCGCTCAAAGACCGGACCCCTCATCTTCCACCAAATGGAGTCGATTGGCCAGTTCAAGAACCTGGTTGGTGGTTTAACTTCTGGAATGATAAAGATGCCAATGGGATGGACGATAGATTACAATGGATAATTTCTGGAGATCGAGAGTCTGTATCCACGAGTGCCATCATGGGAGATGATGGCAGGATGACCGTGGCTATTTTCGTTTGCTACTCTTGGCATCCCGGGGATGACGATATATCAGATCTGAAGGAGGTTCTTTCAAAGTATGGATGGGATGAGTATGGGACTTACTTCAGAGCGGTAGATATTCTCGATACTTTGATTGTCGAGCATGTCCCTGTAAGTGCTTTGATTGAAATCTTGATGCTCGATGGAGTCGTACTCGTTGAACAGCAGGATGTTCTAGTCCCATATCTCAATACTGCGACCAAGGGATCTAAAGTCAGGACATCGGATGTTTTCAGTGAAACTATGATGGACTACGGATACGATGGTTCCGGCGTAGTGATAGCGATTGCAGATACAGGTGTTGACAATGAGCATTTCTCGCTAGATGACTTCTCTGATGAAAATTCCGATAATGAAGCTGAGCCTGATGAGTTACCTGATCCAAAGTGGGTGGCTGGATGTGATTCAACCTCTTGGAATCAACAAGATTGCGATGACGGGGGCGATGACCCCGATGATGGAGATGGGCATGGCACCCATGTTGCTGGAATTGCACTCGGAACTGGAGACAGTGAACGGGAGAATCAAGGATATGCACCTGGTGCATATCTTGTTGATATTAAGGTCATGACTGACGCAGGCGCATCTAACTCTGGGTACACCGTTGCAGGAATTAATTGGGCAGTACAGAATGTAGATACTGATTGGGGTAATAATGACTCGAGTAGGGGCATTGATATCCTATCGATGTCATTTGGGAGCGGCTCGAGTCCTGCCGGAGAGGATCCAGGGGATAATGGGACCAGTCAAGACTCTCTAGCAGTCAACGCCGCGTCTGAAGCAGGCATCGTTTGTGTGGCTGCGATCGGGAATGACGGTTATCGAAGGGTTACATCAGTAGGGGCGGCTGACTCAGCCATAACAGTGGGTGCGATTGATGATAAGGCCAGCATAGAGAGAGGCGATGACTCTATTGCTTCGTATTCTAACTCTGGCCCTAGAGAGGACGATGGAGATGACAATCAATGGGATGAGCTGAAACCAGATGTCGTCGGACCTGGCTCTAATATTATGTCAGCACAACATGCCGCATCTAGCTCACAGTTACCAGGCTCCGCAAAGCCACTAGCTAGTGACAACTATGTCCAGAAGTCAGGGACTAGCATGTCCACTCCAGCAGTAGCTGGTTTTATCGCGGTAATGCTTCAGATGGATGAAGATCTGACTCCCCAGGAAGTGAAAGATATACTCAGGAACAATTCGGAGACCAGGGGAGGAGCATCGGCTCCCGACGTTACTGAAAGATGGAACGATCAATATGGCTTTGGCATAATAGATGGTGAGATGGTCATGCAGGCAATATTAGGCGATAGTGGCGGAGGTGATAGTGGTGGAAATAATACTGAGCCTCCTCCAACGGGAACTGAGGAGTGGGTGATAATAGAGACTCCTGAGGAAGACTCATGGCTCGTTGAAGGTGAAACTTACAGCGTCAGAGGACACATCGACGAGGATGCAGATACCAACGGAACAATAGAAGAAGTCAACGTGAGTATTTCATACAGGTACAAGCCAGACGAGGGACCAAGGCAGACCGAGATTCTAGTTGATTGGCATGTAGTGCAGGGTACCCTCAATTGGTCCACCCCATTCTCAATTCCGAGATTTACAGAGGATGAGATAGACGTAGAGGAAATAATAATCAAAGCTAAGGCCAGAAATGAGTTCAATGTCTGGAGCGAGATGGAGCAGAGTGAGCATCCTGTCGGTTTGTTAGAAGTAACATTAGGAGGGCCCAGTGGACAGTCACCAGTGTCTGGAAATACAAATATTTTCGGGGGTTGGGAATCGGTTAACGGAGCTAGTATTCAATGGAGATTAGGAACTGAAAATTGGGAAACGGCACAGCAGTTTGGTGGAACAGGCAGTGACTCGGGAGATTGGTCGGTAAATTGGGATACGACGGCAGTCAATGATGGATTTTATCGAATCTCAGTCAGAGTGGTGAGTGGCGATGGCATCTTCTCTGATGAAGTTCGGAGAACGGTGGAGGTAGACAATGATCCACCTGCTCCCGACTTGATATTTAGGAGTGGCATTAGCGTAAGTGAGTATGGATTACCTGTATCTGAAACCTTCGTCAATACATTCCTGGAGGTAAGTTGTGAGGTCAGAAATGACGGTGATTTAGATGCTACTGAGGTCACTGTCTACCTTAAGGAAAATGGAGCTAGGAAGGATGAGCTCATAATTCCCAGTATTGGCAGTGGGGATATAGTGGACGTTGTTCTATACTGGAATCCCCTGACGCTAGGAGATAGGACATTATCCATCTCACTAGATCCATCTGATGAAATAGAAGAAATAAATGAAGAGGATAATGAGCAGACGGTGGAGTTCCCCGTTTTGCAGAGGCCCCAAGGTGTCGACCTAGCTTTCAGGGAGGGGGCAATAAGGACCGAGCCTCCGGTGCCTAGGCCAAATGAGCAGTTTCTAATTACTGCCAGAGTTGACAATCTTGGATCCAGCGACGCCACGGAACTTGAAGCAACCCTGGAGATAAGGAACGATATTGGTTGGGAGTCAATTTCCTCGACACCGGTCCCTCTGGTAATGGGGCAAGGAGCATCCCAGATCTCATTCGCCCACTTGGAGAGCTCTACTGGACCGGTCAAGATTAGAGTGAGTCTCACTGGTTCATCCATGTCTGATTTGGACTGGAGTAACAACATTGTTGAAACTACCATCTTAGTTGATGAGACTACATTAACCGGCCCTAGGACTACAAATTTCCCAACAGGTGAAGAACCTGTAGAAGTAATTCACCTGAGTGAGGAAGGAGGAGTGGTGATAACTAGCAGAGGAGATGAATTGGGACTCTACAGACTCGGTAGTAACAGGGCCATAACTGCCTGCTCCAATGTACTGGAAGAAAAATGGTCCGGAGACATTGTAGCCGAAGCATCAAACGATGGCTTGGCTCATGTTGCCTGGACCCGAAGATATTTGGATAACGAGGGCTTCTTCAAACAGACCGTAAGTTATACTACAATTGATTCAAGTTGCCTCATGTCTCCCATTCAAGATTTGATGAGCCCCATATCTCTATCTGAAGGAAAATATTGGGGAATAGGAATGGACATGAAGGGGTCAGAAATTCTTGTAGCGGGTTACCATCATGAATTAGCAACGGGTTCATCTAATCAGAATAATGCCATTTTCTTGGCGACATCAGAGTCTCCGACCAAGTCTTCTGATTGGTTTGTCAATCCGCAACTGGTGGGCGATCTGAAAGTAACCCCGGGCAAGACTGACCCAGTCGCTGTGGCCATGGGAGATGAAGATGGACACATCCTATATCAGGATACGAGGAACGACACAACTGGAGTAGACAGGCTCGGTCTTTGGTATGCTCATGGACTTCCAGAACAGGCCTCGTGGTCATTCAGAAAGGCAGTAGGAGATCACGCTTTCATGCCCGCCCTCTCCATTTCAGAGATAGATGGTGAGGACGTGATGGTGGCGGCATGGGGCGAAGGTTCCGATCAGACATCAGAATTGATGGTCACAATAGTAGATTCATCATTCTCAGAGATACTAGAAGTGAGGACTTCAGCCAGAGGTCTTGGATACATCGGACTCCTAGATACAGAGAGGGGAGTACAGATTTTCTTTGACTTCGTAGGACCCAGTGGACCTCAGATACAATATGGAATGGCTAATTCAGAAGATCAGTGGATCGGAGTTTCGGACAGGTTGGGAATTGGCAGAATAGTAGTTGCCAGCAGATCCCCCGTTGATAGTGATGCGACCATTCTACAGACATCTCCAACTGGGTGGCAGATTAGGGCCTTGATAGACGATTCCTCCCCTACAAAATCTGAAGACAATATACTAGAGCAGGTCAGAGCATATCTTGGACTGGATGAGAGAAATTTCAACGTAATACTGGTGGGAATTTCGGGAGTTACAATAGTCCTCTGTTTGGTTGTCATTTTGACGATGTCGACTAGGGCCATTAGATGGGTAAGCGGTCGGACTGGTAGGAAGATATCAGGAGTTGTGATACTTGAGGAGGATGTTGTGGATGTAATCGTTGATACTGATATCTCGGTTAGTTCTTCGGAGGTTGAATTGGTTGAAGAACAAAAAATGGACTCTCAAAATGCAACCGAAAGGAGGAGAAGGAGAGAATATAGATCCAGTAGTTCGGCTAAATCAGTTCCTTTTGTGGCGGACTCTGGAGAGTTTGCCATTCCCGTTCCTGAGCACTCCCCTCCTTTGCCCCCTCCACTTCCCCTCATAGGGACTAACACCAGTGTAAGCTGTCAGTCTTGCAACGCTATTTTTGAAATAGAATCGGGATTGAAGAAATTTAGTTGTCCCGTCTGCGGAGAGAAAATTAAGCTTGGTTGAGTATGACGAGAATACTTCTTGCATCGAAGTCCGAGAGAAGAATCTCGTGGTTGAAAGAAAATTTAGAAGATTCAGATTTTAGATTTTTTTCATCGCCCTTGAAATCTACAGAAATCAGGCCCCTCCAGGGATTTGAAGTTAGCAAGCAAGTAGAGATTGTATGTCAATCCAAGGCGGAAAATGCTAGGATAGAGAATAAGCTGTCCATCAACAGAAGAGAACGAAACTATGATGCTATTCTGGTATCTGATACAATGATTGAGGACCCTGATGACTACACATTATCGATTGGAAAGCCCAAAGATGCACTTACTGCCACTAGTAATCTGATTAGGCTTTCGGGGAGAAAACACAGAGTCTGGTCGTCGACATCTGTATTACTCCCCCGAGAGGTTGCCACCGCAAATGGCAAGTGGGATATCTTGAATCGAACTAATAGTGCCACTGTAGAATTCTCAGAGTTAGGAGACGATGAAATTTACAAGCTTGTATCGTCGGAATCGTGGAAAGGCAAGGCAGGAGGTTATGATTTGGCTGGCATAGCAGGAGAATTTTGCCGAGTAACAGAGGGGGAAGAGGTCACGGTATTGGGATTTTCTCCAGACGCGGTGAATATCCTCAAACAGGCTTTTTCTAAATGAAAGTGACTTCCCCGAACTTCAGTACAAACTCCTTCTGAATCTCATCAAACCATTCCAACATCGAAGAAGAGAATCTTACTCTTTCGACCTCCTCATCCATCAGCAAATCATCCTGTATTCCCTTTAGGGTACCTGGTGCCGCTCCGCATGACACGCAGGCTCCGTCTAGGTCAATCACCAAAGACAGTGACTTTCTGGCTCCGTCTCCTCCATGGAATTCCCAACTTGAAAGTATCAGACCACCTCCATGGCCGTCCAAAGCGGCTCTTACGGGACCCAGTCTTGCCATCAATGCAGGAATGATATCTGAATTATTTTCCTCAATTAGTGAGATTAGAGAGAGGTTCCTGAGTCTCCTTAATTCATCTTCATCATGATTTTCATCGATCCTCCTTTGCGCCTCGGCCCTCATTTGCTCTTCGATCTGAGACCCGTATATTTTTGCCAGCTCATCGTCGTCTGTCTGCGCGGATTCCATGCTTCAGGATTGGGGGCGCTCTTTAGAAATCTACGAATCTGTAATGAGGGTGTGCCACACACATTCAAAAGGCTGGAACGCCACCATTGTGCGAGGCGTGGTATGATATCGGACGATAACCCCATTCTAGAAGTCAGAGGACTGAAGGTGGGAATAGAAGGTACGCCTATTCTGAAGGGAATAGATTTGGTGATTCCAAAGGGTGAAATTCATGCAATAATGGGCAGGAATGGTAGCGGGAAAACAACTACTGCCAATGTCATCATGGGCCATCCAGCGTACGAAATAGAGGAAGGGGAGATGTTTTTGGATGGCGAGAGTCTTGAAGACATGGAACCATGGGAGAGATCTAGAGAAGGAGTATTTCTCTCCTTTCAATATCCTCAATCCATTCCAGGCTTACAAGTAGGAAATTTCCTACGGAAGTCTGTTTCTAGTGTTCGCGGAGAAGAGGCCGCCAGAGGCTCGGAGTTCAGAGGGAAGCTAACAGTTGCCATGGAAGAGCTTGATATTCCCAAATCTTTTCTCTCTAGATACGTTAACGATGGATTCAGCGGAGGAGAGAAAAAGAGATTTGAGATACTTCAACTAATGCTTCTCCAGCCTAGATTGGCAGTCTTGGACGAGACTGACAGCGGATTGGATATAGATGGGATAAGAACTGTATCCAAGGGTATAAACTCCGTAGTTAGAGGGACCGAAAATGGGGCACTAATAATCACTCATTACTCCAGAATTTTGGAACACGTCAATCCAGATCGTGTTCACATCATGATTGGAGGAAAGATAGTGGCCAGTGGAGGGCCATCTCTGGCGAATTTGCTAGAGGACAATGGATATGATTGGCTTGAAGAACAGGTTGAGAAGGGAGTTGATTTCGAATGAACGGAGAAAGTGAAGCGCGCGAGGCAGTAGGGGATTACAAAGCAGGATGGCATGATCCTGAGAATGCAACTATAAGATTTGACTTTGGCCTTTCAGAAAAAGTTGTCAGGGATATCTCTGAACTCAAACAAGAGCCAGAATGGATGACTGAGATAAGAGTCAAGGCATACAGACACTTCATAGAAAGGCCCATGCCCACTTGGGGGAATACTGAGGAATTAATGGAAATCGATTTCGATAAGGTATGCTACTTCCTGAGATCATCTGATGAAACAGGCAGTTCTTGGGACGATGTTCCTGATGACATCAGGAATACCTTTGACAGATTGGGGATTCCCGAAGCAGAGCAGAAGTGGCTTTCAGGAGTCACGGCACAATACGAGTCAGAAACTGTATATCACAGCATAAGAGAAGACCTTGAGAAGCAGGGTGTGATTTTCTTAGATATGGATTCAGGCCTCAAAGAACATGAAGATATTGTGAAAAAGTACTTCGGTAGTGTCATTCCATACAGCGACAATAAATTCTCTGCCCTGAATAC
>DALC01000098.1:3442-4053 GCA_002499325.1 Euryarchaeota archaeon UBA538 | reverse complement strand
CTAGATATTAGAGGTCTACATTCCCTCAGACTTAATTTAAACAGAAACCCGGTTTATCAAATTAAAGTCGGTGTAGTAAAAATCACCTTCAGTTTTAATTATCCCGCCCTTCCATGAATTATCATGCCCGCAGTGATAGCCGGATATGCTAGATCTCCATTCACCCCCGCAAAGAAGGGGGAGCTAGCCAGAACAAGACCAGATGACATAGCTGCTACAGTGATTAATGGACTAATCAAAGAAACAGGTGTAGACCCTATGACAATTGAAGACCTGATAGTAGGTACAGCCTTTCCAGAAGCTGAACAGGGTTTCAACGTAGCTAGAATGATAACCTTCCTGACGGATCTCCCCGAAACAGTTCCTGGTGTAACTATCAATCGCTTCTGTGGCTCATCGATGCAGGCGATTCACGACGCCGCAGGTAGAATTTCGATGGGTGCCGGGCACGCATTCATAGCGGGAGGAATTGAGTCTATGACGCGGATCCCAATGACAGGATACAATCCCATGCCCAACCCAAGGCTTGGCTCCGAGTATCCCGAGGCATTCACCTCCATGGGAATCACGGCCGAGAACCTCGCCGTCAAATACAGCATTACGAGAGAGAG
>DALC01000098.1:0-3045 GCA_002499325.1 Euryarchaeota archaeon UBA538 | reverse complement strand
ATTCCCATTGAAACAGAATTCGGTACCGTCTCTGATGATGGCTGCATAAGACCAGGCACCGATTCCGCTACCCTTGCAGGTCTCCGACCCGCTTTCCTCTCAGAAGGTTCTGTGACCGCGGGGACATCTTCCCCTCTCACAGACGGTGCGGCCTTTGTTCTTGTTTGCTCCGAAGAGTTCGCAAAGAAGAACAGACTGAAGCCATTGGCTCGAATCGTAAGTACTGCCGTAACTGGATGTGCTCCTGAAATCATGGGAATAGGGCCAGTAGAGGCTACCAAGAAAGCACTATCGAGAGCAGGACTAGGTTTGGAGGATCTCGATATAATCGAATTGAACGAGGCATTCGCCGCACAATCACTAGCTGTAATTGAGGAGCTCGGACTGGACCCTGAGAAAGTCAACACTGAGGGAGGTGCGATAGCACTAGGTCATCCACTGGGTGCGAGCGGAGCAAGAATAACCGGGAAGGCGGCTCAGCTGCTCAGCAAGAACGGTGCTAAGCACGCTCTAGCTACGATGTGCGTTGGCGGAGGGCAAGGCATTGCCACCGTTCTAGAAAGAATCTAGGTGATAAAATGACAGGAACGATTGACAAAGTCGCCGTCATTGGAAGCGGGGTCATGGGGGCAGGAATAGCCGCCCACTGTGCCAACGCTGGTTGCGAAGTTCTGCTCCTTGATATTGTTCAAGAAGAAAGCCAAGATAGGAGTTCAGTGGCTCGGAACGCCATTAAAATGATGCACAAAGCCAATCCAGAAATGCTAATGCACAAGAGAAATGCAAAGAGAATAACTCCAGGAAATATTGAGGATGACCTGCATCTCCTCAAGGACTATGATTGGGTCGTCGAGGTAATTATTGAAAACTTGGAAATAAAAAGAAATCTCTATTCAAAACTTTCAGATTACATTGGCTCGAACACAATACTCTCATCCAATACATCAACCATCCCGAGATCGGAACTGGTTTCGGAGCTCCCCGAGGATATCTCATCCAGATTCCTAATCACTCACTTCTTCAATCCTCCAAGGTACCTCCCACTCTTAGAAGTCGTAACTTCTTCTGAAGTCAACGATGATGTCGTATCACGATTTTGTAATTTCGCGGACCGTAGGCTGGGTAAGAGGGTAACAATGTGTAATGACAGGCCGGGTTTCATTGGAAATAGGCTAGGTGTTTATTTCGTTCAGAGGGCAATTAAGGCAACGCTTGAACACGGACTGTCAGTTGAACAAGCAGATGCAATGCTTGGGCGACCGATAGGACTTCCAAAGACAGGAGTTTTTGCTCTGATGGACTTGATCGGTATTGACCTTATTCCCAAGGTTGGACAGAGCCTTCAATCAAGACTAGACGAAGAAGATCCATTCCACAAAATAACAGGGCCCGGCGAAGACATAATAATGTCCATGATTGAAGAAGGATATACCGGAAGAAAGGGCAAAGGAGGATTCTATCGCCTCAATCGAGACGATGGAAAGAAGGTAAAAGAGGCAAGGGATCTTTCTTCAGGAGAATATCGTAAAGCGAATCGAAGGGCTGCTTTCCCATCTGCAAAGATGGGCAAGAGAGGCCTTTCCGCCTTGATGGATTGTGATGACGATGGAGCGAGATTCGTTACAGACGTGCTCCTTGACGCTCTTGCGTATGCAGCATTCATTGTCCCTGACGTAAGTGATGATATCTATTCGATTGATGGGGCCATGAAAGTAGGATATAACTGGAAAAAAGGACCCTTTGAGATGATGGACTCGATAGGTGTTCCTTCAATGGTAAAAAGACTCAAAGAGACAGGAAGGGAGGTTCCCAAGTTCCTATCTCAGGCGCAACAAAAAGGCTCGTTTTACAGTATCGAGGACGGCGAGATTATGAGACTCTCCTCATCTGGAGAAATGGTTGTTGTGGAACGCCCGGAGGAGACTCTCAACGTTGCCGATCTCAAGAGGAGAGGAAAACCACTCAAGAGGAATGGATCCGCCAGTATCTGGGATATGGGAGATGAGGTTCTTCTTGTTGAATATCACACCAAGATGAACGCCATGGATCCGATGAATATAGAGATGTTAGTTAATGCAGTGGATATTGCTGAGTCGGAGGGATTCAAGGGTATCGTTATCGGAAATGACGCATCTAACTTTTGTGCTGGAGCTAATCTTGGTCTGGCCTTATTCGCAGCCAATCTAGGAGCTTGGAAAGATCTTGAAGATTTCATAACACTAGGTCAAGAAACATACCAGACTCTGAAGTATTGTGATGTCCCTGTTGTAGCGGCTTCAGCAGGTCTCTGCCTAGGAGGTGGTGCAGAGGTATTGATGCATTGTGATGCGGTCCAAGCCCATGCAGAGTCCTACATCGGCCTAGTTGAGGTCGGGGTAGGCGTCGTCCCCGCATGGGGGGGGTGCAAGGAACTTCTAGGTAGGTTAGTAGAATACGGTTTAGTTACCAATGGGCCCATGGGAGCGGCAATGAAAGCGTTTGAGACAATAGGAACCGCACAAGTTGCCAAGTCCGCTGAACAAGCTAGTTCACTAGGATTTCTAGCCCCAAGCGATCAGATCACGATGAACAGAGACAGGTTACTGGCTGACGCCAAAGGAAAGGTACTCGAACTTCATGAAGATTACACTCCTCCCGAACCAAGAACCTATGCTCTGCCAGGGCCCACTGGCATGGCCGCACTGAGTTTGGCATTGAATGACTTATCACTATCGGGACAAGCCACACCGCATGATGTTGTTGTAGCTACAAAACTGGCTAAGATACTAACCGGAGGTGACTCCGATATAACAGAGACCTTGGAAGAGGACGACATCCTTTCCATGGAAAAGGATACCTTCGCTAATCTTCTAAAGAATTTGGATACTTTAGACAGAGTCCAACATATGCTTGAAACAGGAAAGCCACTGAGAAACTGAGGTGATAAATTGGTAGAATACGAAGCCCCACTAAGAGACTATGAATTTTTATTTAACGAGGTATTTGATGTAACACCGACCATGGAAAAACTCGGTTACGATTTTGATGAGGACTTCCTTTCAATGT
>DALC01000071.1:8767-9039 GCA_002499325.1 Euryarchaeota archaeon UBA538 | reverse complement strand
AAGGAGTCTGTTGACAATTCTCTGGATGCATGTGAGGAGGCTCGCATCCTACCTGACATCAGAGTAGAAATAAGGCGGACGAAAGGAGATGAGCTGGAATTAACCACACAAGACAACGGCCCGGGCATACCAAGAGATGCAATAGAGAATGTGTTTGGTAAATTCCTCCTCGGTTCTAGGTTTCATGCCATCAGACAGACAAGAGGCCAACAAGGAATAGGGATAACTGGGGTTGTGATGTATAGTCAGTTGACTACAGGCTCCAAAACACA
>DALC01000071.1:3944-8353 GCA_002499325.1 Euryarchaeota archaeon UBA538 | reverse complement strand
GAGAGGAGAGACATATGGATAGACGATAAAACTGGGAATGAGATATCCCATGGGCTCAGGATAAGTACACAGATGAAGGCGAAGTATCAGAGAGGGAGGAAGTCTGTCTATCAATATCTCAGGATGACGTCTATTGTTAATCCTCATGCTTCAATATCACTGATTGTATATGACAGAGAGGGCTCTGTTGTTGAAGAGGGTAACTGGACTAGGACCAGCAACAAACTACCCAGAGTAGTCGAGGAAATCAAGCCACACCCGCATGGGATACAACTCGGCACATTGCAAAGAATGCTCAGAGAAGCCAATGACAGGAGGATGACTTCATTCCTAAAGCATAATTTCTCAGGAGTCAGTCCTAGGGCGGCTAAGGAAATTTTAGCTATAGCAGAGGTGGAAGAAGGCAGAACCCCAAAGAGGATCAAAGCTGAGGAAGCGAAGAAGATGGTTGCCGCGTTTCAGACAGTTAAGCTTCTGAAACCACCCATGGATTGCCTATCCCCAATTGAGGATCTACTGATCAAGAAAGGGCTCTCTAAGGCCATAGATTCTCGATTTGCATCCACAGTTACAAGAAATCCCTCTGTTAGTCAGGGGAATCCTTTCCAAATCGAGGTCGGATTGGTTTTTGGGGGAGATCTGACCTCTGATGGGCCCATAGAGATTCTGAGATTCGCTAATAGGGTCCCCCTGATGTATCAGCAGGGGGGGTGCTTGTTGACCAAGGCCCTTGAAGCCGTGAACTGGAAGAGTTACGGTTTGGAACAGCCAGGAGGAAGCGGAATACCAAAGGGACCCGCGGCAGTATTGATTCACCTGGCTTCTACTAATGTCCAATTCACCAGTGAAGCAAAAGAGGCGGTCTCACACAATGAAGAGGTTTTTGATGAAATTAGAAAAGCGATGCTGGAAGTTGGAAGGGGGCTCAAAAATCATCTGAAGAAGAGCTCCCAACGAAAGAAAGCCAAGGAGAAATTTGAGCTCGTGAATATTATTCTTCCTGAAATTTCCAAGAAGTCCTCAGAGCTACTGGGAAGGGAGGAGCCAGATTTGGCCCCGGTAATCACTCAAATTATGAATGCTGTATTCCTTGAAGAGGTTCTGTCATGGGATAAAGAGAGACGGCTTTCCCTATGTTCGATAACAATACACAACTACACCGCTAGGGCCAGAGCTTACACTATCTTAGCCAAGTGGCCAGAGAGTTCTGAAACCTCAATGGAGTTCAACCCCAGGGGAGGGAGGAAAGAGGCTCGAGGGTTATGGGCTTGGAGATTAGACACCTTGGACCCTGGAACTTCTACAGTTCTTGAATTTGGTATATCAGGGCTAACTAAGGGAGATTGGAATGAAGCTGATATATTCTTCAGAGGGAATGGAGAGATTATTGGTGCTACAAAGATGGATGAAGCACTGTTAGACGAGCAACGTAAGGCTGAGGCACTGGAGGCCGCAGTGGAGGAAGTCAGGAGGAAGGATGTTTCTTCACATACTGCTGATATGAAATCCGAGCAAAGTATTTCTGATTTGAGTGTTGAAGCATCCGTAAGTTCAGATGTTACGGAGCTCGTCCCATCTGCAGATACCGACTGGTTCGGAATGGAGAGTGATGATCAATGAGCGAATCAACTAGAAAGAGCAGACGACAAGTCGTAGACTCGTTACATCAAGTAGCGGCTGAGATGCATAATAGAATGCAACGGGGCGACCCCCCTAGGATGACCCTTCCCGTGCGATCAAAGAGCAATATCTCCTTTGACAACAGACTTGGGGTCTTCAAGTATGGAAAAAGTAAGACAGTCAGAGATGCGACTAAGCTTGGGTCTGCTAGACAGCTGTTGAGGACTCTTCACATCACAGAATTCATTGAGGAGATGATTGACTCTGGAAAGTCCTCTACATTGAGAGAGATGTACTATATCTCCGAAGGCTGGGGTAATGGTAAATTTGGCTCACAAAATGAAAGTAATAATTTAGCTGAGGACCTAGAGATAGTAACGAAATGTCTGAGAGAGGATTTCAAGCTAAGACCTGAAGAAGACGGGGCTAGAATCATCGGCAACATCACTGTTGAAGAGAGGAACAGGAGGGGCGAGTGGATGACAATAAACTGCAGAGACGATGTGGGCGATTCTGGATATGGGGTTCCCTATAACGTGGAAGAGGAGAAGTTGAGGCTAGTCGACGAGGATATTGACTTCGTTATGGCCATAGAAACTGGTGGTATGTTTGACAGGTTGATAGAGAACGGATTCGACGAAGAATCAAGATGTGCACTAATTCATCTAAAGGGACAGCCGGCTAGATCTACAAGGAGGATAATGAGAAGGATTAGTGACGAGTGGAAGAAGCCGATAGTGGTATTTACTGACTGTGACCCATGGTCCTTCAGAATTTTTGCCAGTATTGCTTATGGAGCTATAAAGACCGCTCATATTTCTGAATACCTGGCGACCAAGGAGGCAACATACCTAGGGATAACAGCCGACGACATATTGGCATATGATCTTCCGAGTGACGATCTATCAAAACAGGACATCAACGCTCTAGAGGCTGAGCTGAGTGATCCTAGGTTCAACACTGGCTGGTGGCAGGAGCAGATCAAACTCATGCAGGAATTAGGAAAAAAGGCAGAGCAGCAGTCCCTGGCCAAGTATGGTCTTGACTTCGTTACCGATACCTATCTACCTGAGAAACTAGATGGAATCGGACTTGGATACTGATGACTAATACTGAAAGCGTATAGCCCGTGGCTACCCCATGGGCCGAGATGTTATGGGATGGGCCAAGACCATCTCAGCAATTTCTTTTTTCCTTCTCTTGATGGCTACCATAGCATGGAGCTCGGCATCTGAGCAGAGTGAGAAGTATCTAGATCCTGCTCAATTTAACGAGGCTGTCGTTGGGCCTGGCGAGAGCGTCAGCGTGAACCTCTCAGCTACTTCCATTATGGGTCAGAGGGAGTACCTCGTGATGCGGATAGTGGAGGAAGGCTCTCCTGAGCCTGATGTCCGCCTGATTATCGATTCAGAGGATTGTGAATGGATTGAGCCCGGTTTCTTGCATGTAGATAGGCAGATAGACGGAGATTCCCCTAATTTTAGGACAGTTAGGGTATTTGTTCCAGAGAGCAGTGGCACATACACACTGTACAATGATGCTGAAGAAGGGGATTTGTGGTTAGTGGACGATATCAAGTCTCAAACTAAGATGCTTGAAGACAGCCCGGTGTCCATCCTAGTGATGGTTGCAGGATGCTGTATCGGGGGGCCCTTCGGAATTGTTGGGCTGGTCCTTGCTCTAATTGGATGGAGAAGAAAAAGGTCTCCAGTTCAAGTAAACATTCAGACCCCCATGATGACCACTGATGAAATTTACAAATCGTTACACAGAGAACAATATTTGGAAAATGAGGAGGAATTGGTACCAGGGCCTTTCACTGATGTAGAAGAAGGACCAGATTTTGAGGATTATCCAGAATTAGAAGACCAAGAGGAAAGAGGGGGCTGGGAAAACTGGGACAACGGATGATTTCCTCAACGTTCTCAGCGCTCACTCTTTTTCCTGAAATTTGAAATTATGGGAATTACAACTAAAAGAGAGCCAATGACAATTAATGGCAGAATGGCCGACCTTAGGTTGTCCCTCAAATCTCTGGCATCCTGACATTGCTCTTCGTCGGCTCCGATGATCTCTCCGATTGAGCCTACCGTATCCTCACAGTCCTCTGATACTCTGCTATCAATCTCATTGGCCACGACCGATGCACCAAATGATGCCAAAATCAATAGAATTCCTATAATCACGATTATGGTCTTAATGACCGTCTTGGTGGTGCCCATGATACCACATCTACTGGGCAGATATTATTGTATGCTCAAGTTGGGTTTTTAGAAGAGGGCCGATTAGACAACTACGAGTTGGTTAGAAATGGTGGATTTTGAGCATGCCATGAACATACTGGAAAATTCCACCAGGAGAGATATACTGAAATTCCTAGTTAAGGAGCCACATTACCCCCTTCAACTGTCAGAGATGCTTGATGTTAGTCAGCAGGCCGTGATGAAGCATCTAAAGGTCCTTGAAGAAGCAGGATTTGTAGACTCGGAGAAAATCCCCTCTGAGAAGGGGGGACCGCCTAGGAAAGTCTACACGGTCAATCAGTCGTTCTCGTTGAGATTGGATCTTGGTCCTGATCTGTTCAGAGCAGAGCATAGAAAGATGCCAAGGGGAGGACCTCTCCGGCTTTCTTCAAGACTGCCTGAAGAGTTAGATGGCCTTGTATCACAGCTGGGGACTAGAAGGAGCATCCCTCTAGTTGAGGGTATGCAGGTTCTATCGGAGCTAGATGAGTGCCTTGAGAGGATTGATGAGAAGCGTGATGCAGTGATTGCGCTTCATCAGCACGT
>DALC01000071.1:639-3534 GCA_002499325.1 Euryarchaeota archaeon UBA538 | reverse complement strand
CTTGACTTGGATGTCTTCGCTCGAAGTATGAGGATGCGATCGAATGATGCTGAGGAGATGATGACCACTCTTCGAGAACGTCTTCTAAGGGACCTTGCTGTGAATCAAGGAAAGTTCGTAGCCGCAGGAAATACCACTCCTCTTCCTTGGTGGATGGTCAAATAATCAGAAGGTGATGTCGTCATCCGAAAGATTAGCTAATAGGCTACTCTTTTCCTGGTACCTCTGAAGGGCTTCCATTCTCCTGCCATACATAACTACCCCGACCACTCCGAAGAGAGCAAATGTCGCTCCCAGGATGATAGCTGGAACCGAATATTGTACTATTGCCTCCACACCAACGTCTAGAATTCCGAGATCCGATCCCATCTTTCCATTCACTGCTAGTACGTTATTATCCTCGTCAGTTTCGACTACTGAGTTGTCTGGATCGAGTACTACCACAATATCATGACTTCCTGCCTCTACCATATACAGCAATGTAATAATTGGTGGATCAGGGTCTTCAGATGGCATTATTGCTTCAATTGTCTGCCTGTATGCGATATTCTCCTCTTTGCAACCATTCTTCTTGATATCCGACTCACTCTGTCCGGAGCAGAGTACGATATTGACATCAGTTGCGTGCGCGTTTCCAACATTTCTGACTTGAACGTTGACAGATAACATGTCGCCAACTGATCCTCTCTTCTCATCGACCGACACTGAGTATATCTCCAAGTCAGGGGCTCTGAGTCTGAGTTCGACTATTTGCTCATTAGTATCACAGTTGGGAGAATAGTTGTCGGGTAACCCATCACCATTCAGGTCCAATGTACACGAGTCTTCCCAACTGGGAGTTTCATCATAATCCCCGTCTGCCTCACTGGAGCCAAAATCTGACATGACCTTGATTCCAATTTCTCTATCCGCCAGTGTGGCCTCTGGATGAATGTCTATTATCGCTACAATATTCAGAGTCGTATATGCTTGCATCTCGGGGAGAGTAAGTGAATTGGTAGTAGCGGAAACATAGCACTCGTCGGCTGGTATCGGATCGGTCATTGTGAGCTCGATACAGTTCTTCTCTACAGGGAACTCAGAGTCAAACCCTTCCAGCAAGGCGAATCTGATTTGCCACTTATCCAGTTGATTCATTCCAGGCTGGAGATCCCACTCTCCTGCTGCGTCTATGGTGTGATTGTGGAGGGTCGGTATGTCGGGAACGTTACCAAAGTTAGTGACATTCATAACGAATCTGACGGTTCTTCCGGGAGCAGTTGTCTTTATTTTACTCTCAACCAGCGGATCCAGCACTATTCTCATGTCATGGAATTCTATTATTTCCACCTGCAGTGTGATTAGATCCCTGATCCTAGTTCCATCATATTCTTCCTCACTCATCACTTCTAAGACGATGGTGTATTGGCCCGCTAGGGTCTTCTCTGGTACGCTAATAGTAATCGGTATTTCCTGGGATTCATCCCTATCTAATTCGTCAAAAAGAACTCTAGGTATATCGATGCCCCAGACGTGTGTGTATCCTTCTGAGTCGGTGATTGATTGAATTGCCATATCATATCTATCAGGTCCGTTACCGATGTTATCTATAGTAGTGGGCATCTCGTATTGCTGCCCGGGATGTAGTGAAAGAATTGTATCTGGTACAGAAGCCTCCAGATCGTAGACCTGAATCACGTTTGTCAATAAGACGACGTTGTCACTAACCTGGGGAGCTCCCTCAAGATATGCACGGAAAGATACGGAAGTGCCTAGTCCGGCAGTAGCATTGTAAGGAGCACACATCAGAGCCGTGACGGTCTGGGGGACACCTATCTGAGACCAGTATCTGGGCGCATTGTCGGGAATACCGTTTCCTCCCGGAGCATTACTGAAGTCTAGATCTACTACCCAGTTATCGTATCTCCATGTGTTTTCAGAAATCTCGGAAGGCCTCTCATCCGGTCCTCCTGGAGTACTGAAAATGAGGTGCCCGGGGGTGAAATGCTTGGTAACATCAACATCAAATGAAGAGCATTCCCCTGGAAGAACATGTTGTGTTGTTTCTCCAAGCTGGAAAACGATATTTCCAGTAGTCCTAACTGATACATTTACCCAGAGTTCCAGAATATCGAAAGTTCCTCTATCCACTGATAGAACGGGTTCTCCAGTAGACCACCCCTTGAGATAAATCACAAAGGTCCCCGGCTCTTGAGATGTCGGAACGCTTACCTGAAGATTTCTAGTCACTGACTGACTTGGATCCAGAGAGAGTGACGTTGGGAAAGAAATGCCCCAGCCGAATGGAAGGGCCCATTCGGTCTGTCCCTCGAGCGTTGTGGGGTCATAAAATGCAAATGTATCGTATACATTTCCCGTGTTAGTTATAGATATCGAGAAAACGGCATTTTGACCTTGTTCAACATCGGCCTGGTAATGACTTGTATCTAATTGAATACCATGGACAACGTCCATTAGGACGAGTGTTATCTGCTCATCTCTGATTGCTGGGTCCTTCTCGGACAGGGCTGTCAGAACAATAGTTGCTAACTCGTCCTCGTCTGCTTGATATATTGTTGGCGACCGGATTCTCATGTAGATAGGCTCAATATCTCCTCCCTCCAAGAAAATAGGAGTGGATGGGAATATCGGAGTATGATTTGTTGCGAAGAATAGAGTTGAGCTCCAGTTATTCGGTACCCCTTCCATTGAGACGAAGAAAGTGTCAGAGACTAAGTCAGGAGGACCTGGTGTCGGGTTAGATATTGTCAGATTGAATGTGGTTTGGCCACTAGGTTGGATGGTGTGATAATATGTTTCTGTTTCAGCAAGACCAATGTCTACTAGCCCAGTTAGAACATGAACGTAGCATATTGTAAATTTACCACCATTGTTCTCATCGGAACACTTGTGATC
>DALC01000071.1:0-285 GCA_002499325.1 Euryarchaeota archaeon UBA538 | reverse complement strand
GTCGTTGGCGAATGCTGGTGCCTGCCCGAGATCCGGTGAAGCGGGAGAGTTCGGACCTAGCTTGTTAGACGACCATGAAGTAACAGGAATTACTTCCCACTCATCGAGGACGGATGTTGCCAGGGAGTTCAGGGGGAATCCGTCAGGATGTGAGTTGTGAGTATGATTAAGTCTGGCGTACATTACAGTCTCCATCTGACTCTCATTACTATTGTCGAGCCAAGATAGGTGGACATTGTCGAAGTCGTCAGTCAAAATTGAGGGCATGTGAGAATTTGCTCCGTA
>DALC01000102.1:6235-9056 GCA_002499325.1 Euryarchaeota archaeon UBA538 | reverse complement strand
CCATGCAGAGCGAATATCCGAAGCAGCGGTTACTCCGTCCCTCAGAAGAAGCATCCTATCTGCCTTGGACGCGAGGTTAGGGTCGTGAGTGACCATTAGTACGGAAATCCCGTAGTCCTCACAGAGTTCCTTGAACAGGTCGAGTATCCCCTCAGCACTCTTAACATCAAGATTACCAGTTGGCTCGTCAGCCAGAATAAGCGGTCTGGAGCCAGAAATCGCCCTGGCTATGGCTACTCTCTGCCTCTGTCCACCAGAAAGCTGGTCGGGGATGAAGTTCATTCTATCTGACAAACCCACCTTCATGAGGGCGTCCTTAGCCTGGGCCTCTGCTTGAGCGGACGGTATACCAGAGAGCTCGAGTGCGAAAATGACATTGTCCAAGGCGGTTAACCTATCCACGAGATGGAAGTCCTGAAATATCCACCCCACGCCTTTCCTCCTAACATCTACGACTCTACTTGGAGGATATGTACCATACTCGAAGTCAGTGAGAGAAATAGAACCTGAATCGGCCTCCAAGAGGCCACCTATGATATTTAGAAGAGTAGATTTGCCACATCCGGAAGGCCCCATCAGGGCTACTAGCTCTCCAGACTTTACCTTCAGGTCTATGCCCTTCAGGACCTCAAGTCTCCTACTGCCAGAGCCAAAGCCCTTCTTCAGCCCGTTGACCTCTAGCATGACCTAACGAGAATTGATGAGTTTATAATCAGTGGTTGTCAATGAACCAAGCTATCGGAGGCGATTATTTTCCAGTGCCTCACTGTATGCTTCAGCCAGTGAGACGCCCTGAGATTTTGGACTTAGTAGGTTCTCTATGTGATTCATCAATTCCTCTGAGGGATGTCTGGGGACCCCTCCAGCGGCCCTCCACTCAGAGTGGATTCGGACTATCTCATCCACCCAATCCTGGGTTGCGGTAGCGGGAAGGAGGCACCTGCTGGGGATTATCTCATTATGTGCCGGAAGGTCTGATGCTATGACTGGGCAACCGGCAGCCATAGCCTCGGCCGGCGGGTATCCGAATCCCTCACTGGCACTGGGGAAGAGTAGGACCTCCGCGCTTTGTAGAGCGGCTAGTAATTGATCCTCCGTAAGCTTGACCTCGCTTCCGATGTGAATAGTATTGATATCTTTTGAAACTTCATCGGGTAATGAAGAAATGACCTTTTTAGCGAATTTTAGCCTCTTCCTGTCTTCATTGCTTCCCAGGGTAATTATCAACATCTTGGATTCACTATCGAAGTCTCTTAGAAGCTCTCGTGGTTTGGGATTTGAGAATGGGCTCCAATATTCTGTGTCTATCTGGTGTCTTACAAGAGCCGTTTTCTTGCCGGGAAACATCATCCTGACATCCATTAGAGTACTTTCAGAGATGCAAATTATCATGTCCGCCCTTTCTAGGCCCTTCTTCAGCATCCTTAGGTCTCTCCTTCTGAAAAGGCCTGGATTTTGTTCTCCGACTGATACAGTAACATCCCCCCCAATTATCTTCCTGGGGTTAATATGGAAGAGGTCGTGAACCGTGACTATTACAGGCACTGGACATTTCTTAGGAACGAGATGAGCCTGTTCCTGGTCAGTAATGTGGATAATATCTGCAGGTGTAGATTCAGATAATTTTGTGACTGACCTGGGATGAGTATACCATCTCTTCACTGCTCTTTGGACGAGCCCGGTTACTTGTTCATGCTCAATGGTTCCGACTTTAGTCCACTGCGGTACAAGCGCCTTATCCAATAATGACTCGATCGCCTGATGAGCCCTGCCTAAGCCTGAGTTCTCAGCGAGGCGCCCCCCTCTTACTAGCAGAACTCTGCTCACCATGGCCACACCAAGGCGTATCGGACTTAAACGAGGACGGAGGATGGAGGTTCATGGGGCGTAATGGCGAGGGAGTGGTCGGGGTCCGAGCCAGATTACTCGTTGCCAAGGGTAGCTTCTCCACGATGGGGGGAGCTGAAAGGGATATTATCAGAAACCTTCCTGCTCTCTCAAAGAAATTCGAGGTTTCTGTGGCCACTCTTGACAGTGCTCAGCAACTCGACTCCATATGTGAAGAATATGGCATTAAACTTATGAAGCCGGATATTTATTGGAAGCCTCCCCAAGAGGCTATATCCAGGATATTGAACAAAGAGTTTTCCAGTTCCTTGCAGAGTTGGAAGTCGGTGGTAGGACTAGTTGAGAATTTTATCGATCTAGACTATGTTCACCTGACCAGTGGTGACGGAAGCCTATCCATGTTGGAAATCATTCCTGATGGCATTTCTTTGCATTTCCACCTACTTGAACCTCATCGGGGCCTACATGAGGACGTATTACATCGAATGATAGACGGATCCCCTAGACGTAACCTTAGCTTGACTAGGGCGGCTTTGAGCATGGCTAGAAGAAAGGACCTGTCCAAGATAAGGATGCTTTCATCCAGGGATAGGACTGCAATCAGTGGAAACTCAAAGTTCACATCCTCGAGAATCGGTGAAGTATACGGAATTCCATCGGGCGTGTTACCTCCCAGCTTAGATCCGGAGGAGTTTCCCCCAGAATCTCTGAGTTCAGAGGTCTCCCCCCTTGTTGGTATCGAGGGGCCGTATGTAGTAACCATAGGAAGAGCGAGTTGGGTGAAAGGAACATGGGAGACGATTTCCATGCTGGAGCACAGTGGTTTGTCTCTTGCATTGGTAGGCGGGGGTGAAAAGGAGTCCATTGATTCATTAATAGAACACGCGAAGTCTAGTAAGGTAGGTATTTGGGTAGCTCCGAGGCTTGAGTCGTCCGAACTTTGTAGTCTGATAAGAGGGGCGGTCGCAGTAGT
>DALC01000102.1:5553-5830 GCA_002499325.1 Euryarchaeota archaeon UBA538 | reverse complement strand
TTCAGAGAGACAATTACTGATGGGGTTTCAGGAAGGCTTCTTCCCAGAAATGACTACTCAGCATGGCACGCGGCTCTTGAAGAAGCAAAAGACAAACACAATCGCTCCTCATGGTCAGAGAACGGAAGGGTAAGCATATCCAAAATGGGGCTAAACCCTGAGGTTTTTTCCACTAGACTGGAGAACATATTCCTAGATTTAGATTAATGTTAATGTAGCCTAGTAATCTTCGGTAGCGTAAATCTGAAGACTAATAGTGAGCATATTATACCTAGAG
>DALC01000102.1:0-5173 GCA_002499325.1 Euryarchaeota archaeon UBA538 | reverse complement strand
CAAATGGAAGTATATCGAGAAGAGATTCCCCCCTGGAAAGCTTTCCACCGATAGAAGCAGAAATTGTTGTCATCAGAAATGCCATACCAGCAGTCGCTGATTGTAGCATCGCTAATTGCCTCACCTCCCAAAGTGCCTCGCCCAATCTCACTCTTCCGATGACAAAGGCAGCCCAGAAACCAAGAGCCATTCCACTGTAAACAAATTTGTTGTACAAGAGCGCACTGTTCGAGTGACTTTCTGCTGCAAGATTTCCGGTCATGATAGCCATTGGTATGAACGCAAGTGCTAACATCGAACCTGCTAAGGATGCTCTGTCCATTGTAACCAATAGTGACGGGCTGTTAAGTTTGGACGATGGTAGGAATTTCGAAAGAGAGCATCCAATTGCGCAGATTGTTGCTAAAACCATTGAGCCGATGACAATCTCAGCCATTGCGGTATGAATTGTAGCCGAGCTTACCACTAATTCCCCCCTCCTTGGTATTCGGGGTCCTCCACCCATTCCTCTATTTCAGAATTCCACAGCCACCCGGGGTTCTCCTCAGAGCTGATCATTTCTGATGAGGTCACAATCTGCGTCTGATCCAAATCATTTCTGTCATCTCGAGGGTATAGTCGGGCTTGCAGAGTCACTAAAAATGAGATTAGCAATAATGCGAACGCGAAGGAGTGTGCTCTGGCAGACCAGATTTCCCCCTCAAATGGAGGAGGAGCTGTTCCCATCTTGAGCCATGGCTGTTCTACAGCAAAGGTTCCATTGTATGTTGTAACTCTATACAGGATATTGGCTTCTCCCATGGTAGCAGGAATACTGACCTGCCAGTTATTACATACATCTATTGGATCTTCTTTACAGTACAATTCAGCATTAGTGGGGTTCCACTCTCCATCAAGCATCCATTCCACACTTATACCAGTCGAGTTCCTAGTACTGATAGTCAACGGACTATTGTCTCCTGAGACTCTGAACGAGGGAGCGACCCAGTCATCAGCTAGACCGGGGAGTCCATCGGGGACATCTTGGACATTAACCTCAAACGGTTGACTGACGCCTGTGAATGCCTTGTCTCCAGCATAAGAACCATGATGGATTTCCACATACAAGACGTGGCTTCCAGAACTATCAGGCGAAAGTAAGACCCACGTTACTGTCGCTGAACCGGAGGAAGATGCCTTCGTCTCGATATAATTGGATGAGCCCCCGTTTGGATCTTGAATCAAATGCCAGCCATGATCTTCTGGAGTGTCCGAATTTCCATTCAGAGAGCCTAGGATGAATATTCCAATCATCCGGCTGGGGGTACTAATGCCTTCTATTGTAACATGTACAGCGACAGCTTGCCCTGAGAAAGCCTCGTTCCCGAGTGTGATCTCAATGGTTGCATCTGAAGGCATACTTAGAGCAGGGTCACCATGACAGGACCCCCCACAAGAGTAGTCTCTATTGCCATCCCCGTTCCCTCCTGGGTTTGCAACAGAGCTACCTGGAGCTAGAATCAGTGTGGTACAAATTAGAATAACAAATGCATTCCTTTTCATTCTGATTTCCTCCTTGCCTCTGTTACGGCAAATATCAGAGAAAGAACACCCAGAGTAGCCATTAATCCAGATATTGTTAAGGATATTATTGGAGATGCTTGTTCAGCTGATTCCTGTGAGGATGAGGCTATGGGAGTAGCATCCACACTGGCATGATTCTGACCATCCACAATCCATACTATCTCTTGGTTTTGGACTACTGATGTCACGACGTAGTACAATGTTGTGGCAACAGGGACGGGTTCGCTCCATTCCTTATACTGTGTAGATCCAATATGAGTTAATGGTGTGGGTATTGGTTCGCCCCATGCCGGTATCTCATCGAACATGGTTAATCCAACAACTGAAGATATCGGCGTTGTAGATCTGTAAATCCTATATTCATCTGATGTCCCAGCCCAAACTAGTCTCACCTGATCTCCTTCTAGGGTTGCTACGAGGGATAGGGCAGTCTGTGGATCATCATAGACTATGGACGATGTAGATGATTGGATCTCCTGCATATTATCGGTAACAGTGAGTGAGATTGAATGAGGCCCAGGACCCATAATGACATCAACAGTGCTTCCAGATACCTCTACTCCGTCTATAGTCCAAAGATAAGAGGAAACTTCTCCATCCATATCATAGGAACTAGTCGCATCAAAGGTTGCTGTGGAACCAGATATTGGGGTAGGAGGTATGGTAGACCAGAGTGGAACCGGGGGCAGATTAGCTATTACAACTGAAGCCGATAGATTAGCAGTAAGCCCCCATGGGTCAGTTGCGGTTACAAGAACTTCCCAATCCTGACCTGGCTCAAGTCTTTCTGAATCAACTCTATCTTGCCCACTAAGATCCGTTACTATGAATCCATCTCTTAGCCAAGTAAAGTTCAATTCTACGGGTTCGGAATCAGGATCCATGGTCTGAGTAATTGCTAAGAGAGGTTCTAACGAGTTTGGTTGGGTAACGACTGGACCGAATGGTGGATTCTGGAGAGTTACTTCTATAATTACGGGATTTGCATTCTCGATAGCTCTTGAATTGGTCTTCATTGAGGTCCCAAGACTTTCTCCATCACCGGGAATAACTTGCACGGACCAATGCTCATCTCTGTCGACCTCAGAGGAGGAAATTGATTCTAGTCCATCATACTCAGTTATCCACTCACCATCAACCCACCATCTAATTTGACTGGCTTGCTCCAAATCCCCGTCGATATCGAATTGCTCCCATTCCACATACAGATCAGAGTCAGTTGTCAGTTTTCCCTCTGGGAAGAGTGAGATGTTTGTAACAACTGGAGGGGTATTGACAATATTTACAGAATCTGTTACAAACCACTCGGACCAGACTAGGCCATCGAATACCCGAACATGGGACTCCCACGTTTCTCCCTTGGAGGTGAAGGATGGGCTAACAACCGTCTCGTCATTAAATGCTGCGACCATCGTAGAATCTCTAAACCATCTAATTTCGGTGGACTGGATTGTGTCTCCATCTGGGTCGTAGGGAGTAACCAATAATTGTAAGGAGTCGGTAGTCAAGGTATTTCCAGTAGTGGAGATGAACGCAGAAACTGAGGGCCCTGTATTTGAGGATCCTATGACGACTATCCCACTGTAAACTGTTAGTCCAAAGTCTGAGGAATCATGAGGAGCGATAGAAACCTCCCATTCATCACCCGACCTAATCATTAAGCTGGAGACAGTTTCTTCTCCGTCTAACTCCGGTACTCTAGAGCCATCTAGGAACCAATAAATTGTAGTCTGTTGGTCATCTTGTGGGTCTCCATCAAGGTCATAGTACTCCCAGTCCAATATTAGGTCGTCATCATCCATTGGTGATTCTGGCCCTATTGACAAGTCTCTGGCAATTGGCGCAGTATTTCCTATTGAGATAGGATCCAAGGAAACCATTTCTCCGAATTCATTTCCATCATTTGGAGTAACCTCTACTCTCCAGCTCTGATCCTTGGAAATCCAAGAATTAGGAATATCCGTTAGATCATCAATCTGAGTAACTCTAAGACCATCCCTGAACCAGTGGATAGATGTGCCTTGCTCGAAATCTCCATCCTCATCGTAATATGTGTAGCTGACTCCAAGCCCAGTCTCCTTAGTTGGAGAGGATTGGACATAGCTCACTGATGATGCCGTGGGAGGTGTATTTGTCGAGCCGGGGTCCTCACCTGACTGATGGGTTAGAGTCGCCCATCCATCTCCGGCATTGTTTCCATTGCCATTCGCAGCCATCACCGCCAACTGGAACGTAACAGTACCTGAGCCAGCTGATGGAGCGGTCCAGTCCAAAGACCAGCTTCTATAATCTGGGAATTGATGTGTTGCTTGGTTTCCTGCAGAGTTGACTTGTGTGTTCATAATTCCAAACCCAGTGGCTAACGTTCCATCGGACACCTGTAGATTGAATCCTCCCTTGGAGCCAGATACTCCCCCATTCATCCCTATGTTCAGAGAATAGCTCTGTCCGGGCGAGTAAGTAGAAGGAAAGTTGTGAGTTGGTGTTGGAGATGCGGCAGAGCCCCCATGACAACCACATCCATTGGAAGAATTGTACCTGCCACCACTGTTGGCTATTGCCATCTGAGATACAGATGATAGAAGTAAAAATATCACAATCACCGAGATGACCCCGCGTCGTGGCACGCTACGCATGGGGGATGCGGAATGAATAAATTCATTGGTTTGAATTGGACAAATCATCCGCTGCATTCATTGATTGTCCCCTCTTCGGATGGCCATGGAACCGATTGAGAAGGTGGCAATCATTGGTGCGGGGAATATGGGTTCTGGGATAGCACAGAAGAGTGCCCAAGAGCGATTCGATGTCCAAATGGTAGACAGGGAGCAAGAGTGGGTAGACAGGGGGCACGGGATTGTGTCAGAGTTTCTGAAAGAAGCAGAGGAGCGTAGGATATTCAACTCCAGGCAGGTAGAGCAGATTAAGTCAAGAATTACTGGGGTAGTGGGAACAGAGAATGTTGATCCATCGACAGATCTGGTCATTGAAGCTGTTTTCGAAGATTTTGACATAAAAAAGTCGGTTTTTGAGACTTTGAACGATGTATGTGATAGTCATACTATTCTGGCCAGCAATACATCTTCGTTGTCTGTGGATAAGCTGGCATCATCTACTGGCAGACCGGACAGGTTTGTCGGCCTACACTTCTTCTACCACCCTGCAAAGAATAGGCTTGTTGAGGTGATTCCAGCTGCTGAAAGCTCCGAGAGAAGTATCAAGCTGGTGGAGCAGTACTGTAAATCAATGGGAAAAGTAGTCATTGTTTGCAAAGACCGTCCGGGCTTTGTGGTAAATCGATTCTTCGTACCATGGCTAAATGAAGCTTGCAAGCTTTTGGAAGAAGGAGTGGGGAGCACCGCACAGATTGATTCGGTTGCTAGAACCGCCTTCAACATTGGAATGGGTCCATTCGCTTTGATGAATCTAACGGGCCCTCCCATTGCATTACATTCAACCGATTACCTAGCCAAACAGTTGGATACCCCCAGGTATATCGGAACAGACTCCCTTAGGAATCTGGTAGAGGGCGGAAGATTATGGGAAATTACAGATGATGAGGAATGCGATGAGGATACCAAGAGAATAATTTCCGAGAGGCTTCTGGGAC
>DALC01000003.1:6056-7640 GCA_002499325.1 Euryarchaeota archaeon UBA538 | reverse complement strand
CCGTTATCGTTCAGGTCCCAAAAGACATTACCACTGACTTCTGCGAGTCTTTGGGCTGTCAAGTTCAACTGACCGTTATCTCCGGATGAGAGTGCTACATCAGTAGACTCTAAAATCCACTTTATTCCCTCCTCCTCGTTTTCCATTGACAAGGTCCAGTTTCCAGGGAATAACTGTACTTCGGAAACTCCGGATGAGTCCGTTGGAGCTAGGTCGACTTCTCCCAGTCCCTCATCTGATGTCGCGACAATTCGCTTTGCTTCAAGTGGTGCCCCTGAGGTCTCGTTCAGGCTAATTGAAACCGATGCGGCCTCAATCGTCGAAAGTGAGAGATCTGTAGATGCGGTTTCTGGCGATGAAACGATATGTGCCCTGAGTGTTTCCGTAGCACCCTCGCTGTTAATGACCGATTCCACGCTCAATATCCAATCGCCCTGAATGATGTGATCCGACCAGCTTCCATTGGAGTCTGTTGTGTGCGTCTGAGTCCAGCCTGTTTCGGCGTTGATTAGTTTGAAATTCTGGTCAGAGAGGACTCCTCCAAACTGATTTGTGAGTGAGACACTAACTCTCCACTCAGGTAAGAATGCGGCAATCCTATCTACTGAGCCTCCTTGAAGAGGGATATCGAAGGGTACGACTTGCGAAGACAGCATGGTTCCGAATAGATCGCCTTCTGCAGCATCTGAAATTGATATTATCACGCTGTAAGATCCTGGTTCGAGAGAGACGTGGGCCAATCCCTCGCTAATCCACTCTGATCCGTCATATGTCACATTCTTCCCCATGCCTGCCTGAGAAGATGGTACGATCTCGAAATCATATGATACGGGCGTACCATTTGAGGAGTTTAGATCTCCTGAATTATCCATAAACATCTCGAGGGAAAGTGTCCCATTGGGAGGGGAGAGTATCATCTCTACAGAGAAGTTGTTGGAATCTATGGACTTGGTCACTGGTGAGTAGGCGATATCTGTGTCAACTATCTCGAATGTCCACTCTCCGTCGGGTAGAATCATCTGGAACTTCCCAAGGTCATCCACTGATTTTCTCCACGTGACGTCATAGTTTTCGTTCTGAGCTGTTACAGTTAGCTGTTCCCAACCAATGAGATCAGAGGAGTAGAAATTATTCGCTCTTGAGACACTGACCAGGCCGAAAACACTCGTTCCTGGAGTGGCTACCATTACAACATCCTCCATTCCAGTCGAGACAGTGAATTTGGTGCCGTTAACCAATCCAGCTATCAGTCCCTCGACAGTAGCGTCAACTACTGCTCCTTCAGGGAGAGCTACAGTAAACTGTCCTGATTCATTTGTCATGGCAGTCGTAGAGAACCCTTCCCATACGAAGCTGATAACGGTATCAGCTCCAATGACCTTTCCATCATCCGGATTAAACAAAGCTGAAGAGTTCTCTTCATAATACACAGTTCCTGTAACCTCTACACTGGTAACGAATTCAAATTGCATACTCATATCAGACGAAACTTCGAATTCTTCCCAGACCTGCTTGGAGTCGGACAAAGCATATTCCACTATCCATTCGCCGGGTGTGAGCTCGATTTGGTATTCTCCGTCTTCT
>DALC01000003.1:609-5666 GCA_002499325.1 Euryarchaeota archaeon UBA538 | reverse complement strand
GGAACGTTCGAACCTTCATCGATCATCTCGAAACTGAGGTCGAACATCTCCGGGATAGGAGAAGAGACCAGTACACTTGCATATATCTCGGAATCCAATGGGAAGTCTTCGATTATCTCGTAGAATCCATCTTGGTCAATATCAATTGCTACTGAGTAGTTTCCGGGAGGAAGGGGGCCGATTCCATAGTTTCCAATTTCATCCGGATACATCCTGCATGGTGCGTGCCCCAAGTCAGCGCAATCGACTGTTGCGTCCTCAAACTCTGACGAGTCATCCAGTAACGCTGCGTAGCCGTCAACTACTTCACCTGACGAGTTGATTAGCTTTCCACTGATCAAACTGCCTTGGATGTCAATCTTCTGTACCTGGTTGATCGCAGATGGGACGGTGAATGAGTCATCTAGCTCGACTCTGGTCCCATCATCGAGAATAGCCGTTACTGAGTAAATTCCAGGAATCATGTCTCTAAGGTGGAACGTTCCTGCTTGAACCATAGGTCCACTGAATATTCCATCTCCGGAGAATTTTCCAGTACCGTTTATTGTCCCGTAGTGATCTAATTCCTCGGAAGTGTCGGTCTCAAAGATTCCTGAGCCCACCAGTGAGGCGTGGTTGAGTCTCTGGGTAAATTCTGTGGACCCATTGGAGGTAAATCTTCCAGTGGCGTTTACTGAACCATCGATCAATAGGTCACCTGACGATAGCTCGCAGAACGAGAGGTTTTCAGGCATGGTATCATTATCCCCGCACTCTCCAATTTGCGAGTCTTCATCTGTGTGGAAGTTGATCGTACCGCTGAGAGAACCACGCCCTTCGAATAGCCCCTCTCCGACGAGAGTGTGATTATGCTTGATCTCCTGAGTGTAGTTTCCAGTGAAATCTGTGATAATCGAGATCGATGTCGTCTGGACAGTTCCCTCTCCAGTGAATTTGACTTCCCCGATTCCATTGAATGAAAGTTCCTCTCCTGTTACTTCGCCGTCAGAAGTGTTGGCGTAGTAGGGGGAGATGTCAATCTCGTCCCACTGTGGCACGAGTTCTACAGTGGATCCAGTGATAGCGGTTCCATCATACTCTTCTGTGGATGCCCAGACTAATTGCCCAGTAGCTTGGGCAGACTCAACAGATAGCGATATTTCGATTACTTCCTCGCCGTTGGAATGGCCATCTAATGCTGAAATATTTACAATCTCCTCAGTTAACCATGTGGATCCTGAGACATTACCCAGAATTCCTGTTACAGGATTCAGCTCTCTGGAATCTTCGTTCTCTTCTGTGAGGATTTCAGTCATACTGTAAGTACCTGACATCATTGTTGATCTGGCCTGTTCTAGGTTAGGCTCTCCGAAGAATGCGGTAACCTTGATTTTTCCTGCGGGTACGGTAAACTCGAACATCCCGTTCTCGTCAGCATCTGTGGTTCCGATTGGAATCCAGTAAGTCCTTGGGTCCCTATCGGTCACCATTCCTGTTATGTCATCAGCTACTTCTTCTCCGCTGAAAGCATCCCTTTCGATGAGGAGTCTCGCATTGGGTACGGGACCTATTCCATCTAATTCAACGGTTCCAGAGAGGGTGGCTCCACTGTAGTACTTCAGAATCTTTACTTGTGTGTTAGCGGATCCTATGGTAGGGTCATTACAATCATCATCTATCTTCTCCCCATCTTGGTTCAGTTCACAAGGAAGTTCGTACCAATTGGCAAGGACCATGTGATTCATCATAGCTCCCGGCATAGGAATACCTGGCTCCAGGTAGGACCCTGGGGTCCCATACATGTAGAAATGAGGTGCTGGTTGTGAGGCGTCCCCGGGAAGTCCCAGTGAAGAAGAGCCATATCCGACGTACGTCCTAGCAACCATAGTGTCGAAGAAAGCGTCTTGATGGTTGTAATCTATGTCTACCATCTGTATCATTTCGCTGGCGTCGGCAGCGGCTCCTGACTGCTGCCTTACTACGTCATTGAGATATTCCTGCTCATATTCATCGGCAGTCCTGAGAATTATCGGACCGTCAACTCCTCTTTGAGTCTGGTAGAGAGTGGAGATGTAATCATCTAAATCCAGCCCAGACAATCCAGTTGGCGCGTGGAAGATTCCTGTGGTCTGTCCCCTGTGGTAGTTGTAGTCGGCATAATACGAGCCACCCAATGGGTAGAGTCTGTTATCAACCGCAAAATATCTGATATCGTTGTTCCTCTCAGTAGTGACGCCGAGGCCCGCTTCGTAGTCTTGCACATCATAGAATACCTCTGTTGTAATCTGGTGGTATAGATCCACCAGTTCTTCCATGCTGAACGCCTGAACCAGGAAAGCCCTTGCCATCGCCAATTTCGAGTTCTGCCTGTGGAGTCCTGTGGACACGTCATCGAAGTCCTCAATTAGATCATTGGTGTATCTGTAGTTACCAATCATGTAGTGAGTGGTTTCTTCATCATACTCACTCGCCCTACCCCTGGCCTCGTCGAAGGACGATTTCGCTGTTGACTCGTTGGATTCTTCTAGATACGGCTCTGAATCAAAGTAAACTGCCCATGATTCATCGGGTGAAGGGATGCCATTTTCATCTAGCTGGAATCCTCTGAGTAAGTCCACCGATCCATCATTGGCGACCACTTGCATAGACCTCTGGATTACTAATCGGGAATCTCCCACGCCGATAGACATGATAGTTTGGAACTCATCCAGTTGGGATTGTTCCATATTTTCTAGTAATACTGATTGATAATCAGTTGTCATCTCTCCAGAGTTTGACCTCATGTCTCCCTGGGTAAGAGTAGCGATGAACATTGCTAGAGTGTCCTCTTGGCCCTGTGAAAGTAGCATTCCCCCACTGTGGGGAATTCCAGATTGGAAGTTATCGGCGACAGTTGGATGCTGTCCTTGTGTGAGAGCCTGGAAACCATAGTCCCACCACGAGACAAAGGCTGGCCTCTCACTGAAGCCAACTTCTGTGTCCTGTTCAGAAAGCCATTGATAGGCCGTATTCCAATCTGCTCCATTGAAACCCGGGCCGAAGGTTCCCATGTACCTTAGCATTCCTGAGTCAGGGTCATATTCCTCGTCCTGAAGTATTGAGAAATCTCCGATGGACCAACGTAGGAAGTCCGGAGCTATCTCATAGATAGCCTGGTCTACGTCGGTAGCCGCCTCTTCCCCACGAGGAATTCCAGAGTCTATTCCGTAGGTTGCGTGCTGACTGGCAACAAGCAGGAAAACCATCAACAGTGCTGGTATTCCAGGGTGCCTTCTGGAGGCTGTAAATGTCGATCTTCTCCTTGCAGAGGGATTACCGATTCCAGCTCTTCGATACTCCTTGAGGAAATCTGCGGGATTTGCCGCCTTCCAGAGCATAGCGATACCGAGTCCCCCGACAACTGCCATTGCAGGTGTCGCGTTGAAGATGAATCTACCAGCGCTCCAAGCCATGTAAGCCGCGACTATTGTCCATGACCCCAGGAGGAGGTGACTTTGACGGCCTTTTCTAGCCCCTCTCCAGATTAGATACACTGCACAAGAAATTGCGATTATGGACACTACCGGGCCATAAGAAGCGAAGAGGACCCCTCTGCTAGGAGCCTGTGCTTCACCGATAGTACCGAATATTTTATTCTTGGAGAAGTAGAATCCACCAGTGAATAGAATGTCCCATCCGTTGTATATGTTTAGTGCCTGCAAGACGTAAAGTGAGAGCAGGATTGCACCGAAGAGAGCAGATCCGCTACCAACCACCAGTAGCCAGGGCTTGTCCCTGAATGAGCAGGTCACCCAACCCAGGGCAAATGTGAACCCTATTATGTAGAACATTGGTTGGAAACCACTGGGATCGAAAAGAAGATCCAATCCGGGCCACACGTAGAAAGGCAACGGAATCACGAATGCGGTGAAAAGCATCTGTAATGCGGCGGCTGTGACCGGGAGGCTGTCCCTGCCTCTGAAGAGGTTTAGGAATGCTTGTGCGGAGAAAGCAAGGAATAAGATTCCTGGGCCGTATACGAATCCCTTCCATCCCAATGCTACGGTAGCGAAGGAAATTCCAGATAGTGTGGCGCAGGACATCACCACTGGATTCCTCGTCCACATCTCCCTAATCCCAGCTATCAGGTACAATGGATTTCTACTAGTCTCGTTGAACAGTCTTTCATCTCTTATTCCCTCGATGGCCCTTACCCAGAAGTAGAACGCCATAGATATGAAAAGCAGTGCGAAAGAGTCGTGATCAGCCAATGCAAATGTGGAGTGGCCGATGTGTCCGGGCATAAGGGCGATTAGCCACGCAGTGACGACTCCAGCGAGATCGCTGTGTACTCTCCTTGCAATTCCAGCCAGTGGGAGTACTATTAGAGCGCCGTAAACTGCTGGCATGGCAGACACGCTCCACCAGACCATCTGTTCCTGAGATAATCCTGTGAGCCAGTTAAGTCCAAGTCCGCCGAGAGCAAGGGACCACGAGAAAAGTGGTGGCCTAGGATTAATCACACCCATGGGATATGAGCGATCAGAGTCGAAGATGAAGTGGCTCCTCTCAGCTACGACATAATCGATTACCCTCTTCATGTACCAGGGATCAGAGCCTCCGGTCATGTCCCACAACTGTGTCCCAGTAGCGTTCATCGCTGGAAGTACGTTCCAACCGGTCCTGATTGCTAAGGATACAAACAAAGCCAGAGAGATCATTATTCCGTAGTAGTTCGCATTCCACCACGCCCTCAGAGCGCTGTGCTCCCTGAGGGGGGCCGTGTCTCCGAAGTACCCCCTGATTGAAAAGACGTAGGCTGCGACATTGGACCAGAAGATCAGGAAGAACCAAGCGGCTGCGGAAGTACTGTCTCCGGAGCTTGCGGGAAGCACTTCAATGCCCAGTGGGTTACCGATCTCGACTAATCTTGCCGCCGAGTAAAGAACCCAGTTTACGGCTACCAGAGCGGCCATAACCTGCCATCTCTCAGATCGGAAGAATGACCATACGAATATCACCAAGGCCGTCGTTAGAGCCCATACCGAGCCTAGGTATTGATGTTCAGAGTACTTTGAAAGGGCGTTCGAGATGACTAC
>DALC01000003.1:0-235 GCA_002499325.1 Euryarchaeota archaeon UBA538 | reverse complement strand
AGCGGAATGAGCTGAACCGCAAACACAAGAGCCAAAACCGACATCATCTTTCTGGACGATTCGTTTTCAATGTCGAATGAGGGGATTTCGGAGAATAGCTTACCATCTCCAGCTGTGTCTAATGTTCCTCTCATGCAAAGAGAGACCATCAGGCCGAGTGACATCGATGAAGCCCAGAGGGCGAATAAAATCGAAGCCATAGAAGATCTGGCTGCGTCAATCATTTCCTCATCTG
>DALC01000054.1 GCA_002499325.1 Euryarchaeota archaeon UBA538 | reverse complement strand
TTTGATCCATCAAATGATGGTCTAGATACTGATGGAGATGGGCTCGCGGATGTTGGTGACCCAGATGACGATAATGACGGAGTCGTTGACGACAATGACTGCGCACCCCTTGACGCGAGTATTTCTTGTGTTGATTCAGACGAAGACGGGGTCGACGATGATGGTGATGCATTTCCCGACGACTCTACCGAGTGGGCAGACACAGACGGAGATGGAGTAGGCGACAATACCGATACTGACGATGATGGTGATGGTTGGTCTGATCAAGACGAGGTCGAATGTGGTAGCCAATCGGTTGACTCAGGTTCGATGCCCTTAGACTCCGATGGCGATGGCGAGTGTGATGCTTTGGACTCTGATGACGACGACGATGGAGTGCTTGATCCTGATGATGCATTCCCCATTGATCGTAATGAGTGGTCAGACACCGATGGAGACGGAATTGGCAATAACGCCGACGGGGATGATGATGGTGACGGATGGGGGGATACCGCGGAGGGCGATTGTGACAGCGATCCAATGAACGTTGAAGTGTCGCCCGAAGATACTGATGGAGATGGTGCTTGTGACATTCAGGATCCCGATGATGATGGGGATGGAGTAGCAGATGAGAATGATGCCTTTCCCTTGGATAGAGCAGAATGGCGAGACACTGATGGGGACGGACTGGGAGATAATTCAGACCAAGATGACGATGGGGATCTGTTCGATGATGGTTATGAGTTAGAGTGCATGAGCGACCCATTGGATCAGGACTCATCTCCAACTGACTCTGATGAGGATGGAATCTGCGATGCGATGGATGTTTTCGATGATAGTGCCAGTAATGACACGCCTGGATTTGGATTAATTTCAGCGATATCTGTCCTAGCCCTTGCCGCGCTAGCCAGAAGGGAATGATGGCGCCGACAGCAGGACTTGAACCTGCGACCTGTGGATTAACAGTCCACCGCTCCACCAACTAAGCTATGTCGGCCCAAGCTTGTCGCAGCATAACACATTCATCAATGAATCGGAATCATTCCCACTCAATTGTCCCTGGGGGCTTGTGCGTGATATCATACACCACTCTGTTTACTTGCCCTTTCAGAGAGTTGGTTATCTCGGTACTAATGGAAGCTAGAACATCATGAGGGATCTCAGAGTACTTGGCGCTCATGCCATCTAAACTGGTTACCGCTCTAACTACTACAGTCTCTCCATGAACCCTAGCGTCCCCATGCACGCCAACACTCTTGACTGGCAGTAAAGCAGCGAAATATTGCCAGGGGAGATCGCATTTTCCTGCGATAGCGGCTTCCTGTAGTCTGATCTCCACAATGTGGCAGGCCTCACGACAGGCCTCGACTCGATGTCTAGTAAGATTACCCAGGACCCTAACGGCCAGACCGGGACCGGGGAAGGGCTGTCTCTCGCTAGATTTGATTCCTAGACTCCTAGCAATCTCCCTGACCTCATCTTTGTAGAATTCACGCAGGGGTTCGACTATCTTCATGTCGACATCATCAGGCAGGCCGCCAACGTTGTGATGGCTCTTAATTACGTCTCTCTCTCCTCCTCCTGACTCTATCCAATCTGGCGCTATAGTACCTTGAACCAGATATTTTGCACCACAGTTTGCCTGCTCCTCCTCGAAAACTCTGATGAATTGCTCTCCGATTACCTTCCTCTTTTTCTCTGGGTCTGTCACTCCATCTAAACTGTTGAAGAATCTCTCGGATGCATCGACCACCTGTAATTCGATTCCCATTTCCTTGAACATCTCCCTGACCTCATCGGTCTCTCCCTTGCGCATGAATCCGGTATCGACGTAGACGCAGTGGAGTAGACTCCCAACAGCACGGTGAGCAAGTACAGCTGCCACAGTACTATCTATTCCTCCTGAGCATGCTATTATTGCAGTGTCATCTATCTTAGATTCTAATGCTTCAATTGCCTCATCGACCAGCATTTGAGTATCCATTAAAGGACTCACCCCTGAATGGACTCGTCATCTGAGATTACCTTCGCAGTCATTGCTTCTCTGTACTCCCTGTATGCGCTTGATAGGGAATCATCAGAGGTTGCGAGAATTTGCACTGCCAAAGAACCTGCATTATCGCCTCGGTCCACCCCTACGGTAGCCACAGGCATGCCCGGGGGCATTTGGACGATGGAAAGTAGAGAGTCCATCGGGACCTTTCCTCCTACTGGAACTCCTATCACTGGCTTACTTGTCATTGAAGCGATTACTCCGGGAAGAGCTGCTGCAACCCCTGCCATGCCTATGAATACCTGACATCCTGAGTCCTCCGCCGAACTGATAATTTCCTCGAGATATTTTGGTGCCCTGTGTGCGGATGCAACCCTTATCTCGAAGGTTACATCGAATTTCTCCAGCACGGAGCGGCATTTCTCAGCAATCGGCAAATCTGATTTCGAACCAAGCACGACACATATGTCCATGACACCCGGTACGTAAGGAGGTTCAAATGCCTGCCGTTCTATTCTTCCTCGTCAAATGCTATGAGTTCAATCGGCCACTCGACTTGAGAGAAGTCGAACTGGAGCTCCTCGAGTACTGCGATTATCTCATCGGAGTGTGGATGGCTCTCGAATAGACAGTCCTGGACGAACCCGAATTTGCAGATGTAGGAGATTGAGATAAAATCTGTATATTGTCTCGTATGACCGTAGAGGACTAGCTTTCCTTCTCCGATAGGAGTTGAAGATATCTTCCCTTTACTCCATGATCGTGAATTGATCTCCCATCTTTCAGGAAGGGCTCTTGAATCCCAGCTAGATTTCTCAAGAGGGGACATGATTCTAGCAGGAGGTATCGAGAATACTTCAGATATCATCATAATAGATCTAAGGAATGCAGTCAAGAAAACAGCATACGCTACCCAACCCAGTAATGGCGAATAGTATATATGAGCAAGAAAGAGTAAACAACCTAGGGACAGAAGTGCCCAGTCTATTGGAAGAATAAGAAAATTATCACTGGATGTAGGCTGTGCATTCCTTGCATTTGAAACCGGAACGATTAGTAAAGTCCATGAGATTACAAATAAAGCTCCTGAGACAAACTGGTCATCTGGCGTATTGCCTGTGAATACTAGTGGAAAAATGCTTGAGATCAGGAAGAATGGAGACCACGCGACTGGTTTCAGGATTGACCAAGCTAACGGCCTCATTCTCTGTCTCGCCCATCCGAACCTATGTTCGGAGGAGGGAGCTCCCATACCAGAGGGGATACTTATCTCGAGATTCCTAATCAAAGGGGGTTTTTGTTTGGTCTCTAAACCCCACCAAACCGGATCTCCGCGGAGCCAGTTCCTGTCACCATGTGCCTCCATTGAATACTGAGGAGGGAGTTTAGCATATGAATTAGGACGAGGGCTCGTCCTTGGGATATCTAAGAATTAGGTTTCTAGCGGCCCAAACCTCATCCACCCTTCCCACAGGAGTGGTATGAGGGGCGGTTAGCAGGATTTCTGGATCCTCTGCGAGAATGGCATGGAAGTCTTCGGCAAACTTGTCTAAAACCTCCTTCGATTCAGTTTCTGTCGGTTCGAACATTAGGCACTCGGGGACGATCTGAGGGAAATATAGAGTAGGTGCCATGTAGCCAAAATCTAGCAACCTCTTTGCCACGTCCTTGCCTGTTACGCCTGTCGCATCCTTGAGAGGGGACATCGATAGAGTGAATTCATGCTTGACAACTTCGGCTGGACATCCCTCAATTGGCATAGCATGAATATTCAAATCAGAGCTGGGGTTCATTATCCTAAACCTGAGATAGTTTGCATTCAGGACAGCATGCTCACTCATCCTCTCCAGGTCACGGCCATATCTCCGATAGAAGGCCCACGCCCTTACTACTGCTCCAGCATTGCCATTCCACTGCTGGACCTTTCCGATAGATGAAGCGGGAGCTTCCCAGTGATACAAGAAGCCATCCCCCACAGTGCCGATATCCCCTGAAGGCAACTCTTTTCGATTCACCAGGGGAGATGGCAGGAATTTAGATAGATGCTCCTTCACCCCGATGGGACCACTTCCCGGGCCCCCTCCTCCGTGTGGCTGACTGAAGGTTTTGTGCAGATTGTAGTGCACAGCATCGAATCCCATCCGACCGGGGTCTGTCTTACCTAATATCGCATTGAAGTTGGCACCGTCGTAATACATCTGCCCACCAGCAGAATGTACAATCTCAGCTGCTTCAGCGATTTCTGGCTCAAAAACGCCCAGCGTGCTCGGATTGGTGATCATCATCGCGGCCGTATCATCACCGACAGCTGAGCGGAGAGCATCTAGATCAATACGTCCGTCATTTGCACTAGGAATCTCAATAATCTGATATCCGCACATGGATGCGGACGCGGGATTAGTACCATGAGCGGAATCTGGTACAATCACCTTGTCACGATGATTATCTCCTCGTTCTCTGTGGTATTCTTGAATACACCTGATAGCGGTAAACTCACCTTGTGCGCCTGCAACCGGCTGGAGGGTCACCGCATCCATTCCGGAGCAGATCGCTAACATCTCCTGCATCTCGTAGTAAATCGCCAAAAGGCCTTGGATCTGTTCCTCAGGTTGCAGAGGGTGAATACGGTCTATTCCAGGATTCTGGACTATCTTCTCATTGAGTCTGGGATTATGTTTCATTGTACAAGATCCCAAGGGGTAGAATCCTGTATCAATTCCAAAATTTTTCTGAGAAAGTTTGGTGTAATGTCTCACCAACTCTGGCTCACTTGCCCTAGGCCAATCGGGCAATCTGTTTCTTCTCATGGATTCCGGAATGTGACTAGTAGAGTCGTCCGTGAGAGGGGATGGTTGGGACCATCCAGCATTCTTCGAGCCATTGAAGTCGAAAATAGTGTCAGTCATGATGACTCCTCCACCCACGAAGTTAGTGATTTTTTTAACAGAGAGATATCGGATTCTGAAGTTCTCTCATCACAACCAACGAGAATCCATGATCCTTTATCTGGCCACCACTGACCGAGATCAAAGCCCCCAATTACGCCTAGTTCGAAAATATGGGATAGGGCTTCGGATGACTTACCTGGGACTTTGACAGCAAACTCTCTGAAAACTGGTGATTTAGGAAACGCCAATTCCAGTCCTTCGACTGATGATAGTTCGTCTATAGTCATCCTAGTCGAGGACAGTATCCTGGTGGAGAGGGTTTCCAGTCCGACGGGCCCTAGAAGAGCCATGTGCATCGCTCCCATGAGTGCGATTAGAGTCTCATTTGAACATATATTTGAGGTGGCTCTGTGTCTGCGAATGTGCTGCTCCCGGGTAGACAGCGTGAGTGTATATGCAGTCTTTCCTTCAGTATCTATGCTCTGCCCCACGATTCTGCCTGGCATCAGGCGCAAGAAGTCCTTTTTACAGGCGAATATCCCGTAAATAGGCCCTCCTGCGGTTGGCCCTATTCCGAATGGTTGACCCTCTCCGACCACTATATCGGCACCCCAGTTACCAGGGGGCTCTACTAGCCCCAGTGAGGTGACGTCGACTCCTACAATAATAGCGGTTTTATCCCCAACTACTTCCCTCAACTTCAACAATCCCTCGTCGAGAATCCCAAATGCATTTGGCTGTTCGACATATATCGCGCACGATCCGGATGCCTGGGTTGCTGCGTTCAAATCCAAGAAGCCATCTTCATCATGGGGAATTTTCCTGATATCTATGCCTACCCCTTGGGTATAATTCTCAATTACTGACATCCTATGAGGAGGTATCAATTCCGAAACATAAACCGTATTTGGCATCTCTACCTTCTTTGATTTCACCCTCACTGCGCAGGTTATCGCTTCGGCGGCTGATGTACTAGCGTCGTACATAGAAACATTTGAGATCGGAAGTCCTACTAACTCGGAAATCATTGTCTGGAACTCCCACATGGCCTGAAGCATCCCTTGACTAACCTCAGGCTGATATGGGGTGTATGAGGTGAGAAATTCTCCTCTTGTGGCAATCATTGGGACCATTGATGGAACAAAATTTCTAGACAATCCTGCTGAGATGAATGATGGTCTACTATCCAGATTGACATTGGCCCCCAAGAGCCTCTCTGCGTCCATGAGTATTTCTTCCTCTGTCTGTGGGGGCGGCAAAGGTAGTGTGCCTTCTGATCTTATTTCAACAGGGATATCTTCAAACAGATCTTTCATGGAGGAAATGCCCATAATATCGAGCATTTCCTGCTCTCTTCCAAGGTTTGGCAATTGGTCCACGGTAACCCTCAGCTTTCTGGAGGCGTAGGGAGTTTATGATTATCTTTGGTTGGGATTCTGCATGGAAGACCGACACACTCTTATTACTCCCAAGTCAGTCAGTATATCATGAAGGTCGCAATAACTGCCTCTGATGCATTCGTGGCACCCTACATTATTGATGCCCTTGGGGATGCCGCGGTGGTAATTCCTGACGAGGTTTTGGAAGACAATATGACTCTTGACGTCATGCTAACTCCCTGTAATGCATTGATACACATTAACTCTAGGCCAGTCGACACGAGTGTTGCTAGGAATGACCGTGAGGTCAAGATTATGATGAGAGAGGCTGCTAGGCCTGTTTTAGATGCGGTTAACCGGCACGGGGAGCTACACATGATAATTGTTGGAACATTGAGAGTGCATCCTCCCTGGTCCCCGGGTGACGATTACTATGGCCCAGAGTCATCACTGTCCCCAAGAGATACCGCTGCGGAAGGACAGCTTTGGATTGAGGAGAATGCTCTTGAGAGGGCAGAGTCAGGAAGACCTGTCAGTGTTATCCGGGCATCGAATGTCCAGGGAGTCCCACTTCAAGGGCCACCAGGTAACGGAATTCTTCATCGGTGGGCTAGCGAGAGTCAAATTGGTTGGATAAACGTACCAGGGTCTGGAGACGACGTGAAAGATCTCGTTCATGTTGAAGATTTGGTAAGGACGGTGCTTTCGGTTCTTGAAAACCCCCCTCTAACCAGAGAGAGTTTCGCAGTAGGTTCGGGAAAGGGAATAACCATGAGTGAATTAGCGAATATCTACAATAGTAAAACTGGAGCTTCTGTAGAGCTGAATCAGAATTCTGATGGAGAGGTTTGGGGAATTGTGGATGCTTGGTTCTTAGAGCATAGATGTGGGTTTAGGCCACTGATTAGCCTCGAGGAGATGATCGATGAGGCTCTCGAAGTCTCTGGCTACTGAGCATCAAGAATGATCCGCTTACGAATGCCATTCCAACCAGATACTGTACAGGATATCTCACCTTCGTACCCGGCCTTGTAAAGTGAGATATCTGTATCCGAGGGGATTCTAATTTCTACTTCATTTGCAGATGGCATTCCCTGGTCATGTAAGGAAGCTACGACAGTGTTCCCGCCTCTGTATCTATCGGAGATGCCGATTCCAAAGGTCCTTTCCACAGAAGTTATTTTGATGGAAATATCGACTGTGGTACCAGAAAGCTCCTCCTTCAAAGCATTCTGTTCCGACA
>DALC01000005.1:2669-6526 GCA_002499325.1 Euryarchaeota archaeon UBA538 | reverse complement strand
ATCTCCAAGGCTTCTTTACGATCCAGTAACCTGTCGAATTTCTCAAATTTAGTAGAGACTTCTAGATACGGGGATGGTAATTTAATACCTTCATGTAATACAGTTCCTGGATCGAATCCAAATTCCTCGGGGCCGACGTCTCCTCTGTCATACCTTCTCCATCCTCCTCCCGCTAAGTAGTGTCTGCATATGACCTCAAGAGGAACGAAAACATTCTCCATATCGCGGGGAATCGCGCCGGGCTCTCTGATTACTTCGAATCGACGCGCTAGAACTCTATCTGGTGCATTCATTTCGATAATGTGGGTATCACATATTCCGGCTTCTTCAACAAGTTTGAACCAATGGCACGAAGTCCTGTTTAGGCTTTCTCCCTTTCTGGGGACCAAGCTTGGTATGATCTGATCGAAGACACTAATCTGATCGGTATACCTAAATTCTATGATATCTGGATCATCCGTACTCCATACTTCCTTTACTTTGCCCTTGTACAGCATGCCTACCATGGCATAAGGAGGGGAGAGATGATGATGAACATTACTGAAGGACATTCAGATTTTCGAGTACCGCCGGGACTATATCCGAGGAACCTCGCCACAAGAGAGCGAGCGGATGTTTGAAACAATGAATTCTGAGAGGCGGAGAAGGTATCCTTTGGCATTTCCAAGCTTTTTTCCGATTTTATTGATGTCATTACTAGTAGTTTCCATCCCAGCTAATGCACAGGAGTATAGAAGCGGCTGGGACATTATTGAAAGTGGCACCTTAGAAGACCTCTATTCAGTAGAGTCTCAAGGAAATGAGATTTGGGCATTTGGAGAAAATGGGATTATGATAATTAGTTTAGATGGGGGTCTAACTTGGGAGGTTAGCGAATCCCTAACCTCATCTGATTTGACAATATCTAGCTCTGGCTATGGATCATTTCTAGCAGCTAGTAGTGACGGTACAATTTTACTTAGGACAAACAATGATTCAGAATGGTCGGACATCACATTTGACTTCGGAGATGAGTTGATTCATGGAGCATGTCTTACTGATGTGTCTGAATTGGTAATAGTCGGTGGAAATGGGACCATCTGGACCTATAAGATGCAGGAGTGGACCAATCGTTCAGTTTCAGGATGGGATTTGTTAGACGTATCTTTCTTGGATTCTGAAAGAGGAATCGCTGTCGGGGAACATGGGACAATTCTATTCTCAGGCGATAGTGGAGAATCCTGGGATTACAGAGATGCACCTACAGAGGCTTCATCTTCAAAGATTACTGATGTAGAGTTCTTCAGTGAAATAAGAGCATATGCAATTACAGATGATGGAGGAGTCATCAAGTCTTCTAGAGAAATTAACACTGCAGTGGGTTTTCTCTGGAATATGCAGTATTTTGAATCTGAGGGTAACTCTGCCAACCTCGGAGAAAATCTAACATCGATTGAGATAGCAACGACAAATAAATTTCTTCTTTCTGGCAAACAGGGATACCTCTCTATGAGTAAAGACGGAGGGAATATAGTCACCAAACAGATCACACCCCTCGATAATTCGACATCATTCAATGACATTACAATGATGGATAGCTTCAACGGTGTAGCAGTTGGCAGTAATGGCTCCTTACTTCTAACGGAGAGGTCTGGAGAGGACGAGCAGATTGGTTTTGAGGTTATGGACTTCTCGGAATTCGGAAACTTTGTAGACTATTCCAAGGGGATGTTGATAGATGGTTTGTACGCTACAATTAACATAGTAATGTTCGGAATTTTCCTTGGATTCTTCTTAGGGGTATCTCTCTCAATGATGAAGACATCACCCACTACTTTGAAAGAAATTTCTCAGAGGAGAAGCCTAACAGTTGTTAGAATCGCTGGAGTCATCTTTACGGTTATTGGAGTCTCCCTCCTGAGACACTTAGTTCCTACAATTAGAAACTTAGGATTGGATGGTTGGGAATATATTTACGCTCCGATTGGAATCATTAATCCTGATGGAATAACGGGCGATCTGCAATTTGAAAACTTCCTATTTCTCATACTTGGAGTTAGTCTCTTACTATTAGGAATATTATTCGTTTCGGCTAATGGCGAGTATAAGAAATCTCATTTCAATATCGTAGGCAGGGATATTGTCTGGAATCCTTGGGGGGTCAGGCCTCTAAATTTCCTTGCAACGATCTATACAGACATCTTTAGGAATACCCCACTAATTGTTCAGTTTTTATTCATACATTTCGGAGTCCAGATAGGCGCCTTTATCGGAGACCCTGGTGCAGAGATGTTGGAGGATTCAAGTAATTTTATCCTTTCATTCTTGAGAGATGATATACTTTCAAACAGAGCCTGTGTTAGTGCTATTTTTGCGTTGGGACTGAACTCTGGAGCGTATCAATGTGAGACCATTCGAGGAGCTATTTCGGCTATACCATCGGGACAGATGGAAGCGGGAAGAAGCATAGGTCTGAATTATATGCAAACGATGAGACTTGTAATAATGCCTCAAGCAATTAGGATATGCATTCCTCCGATGGGCAACGAGATGGTAAATCTAGTACTAAACTCGTCACTCGCAATGGTTATTGGCTATTCAGAGCTTACCCGGAAGGCCAAGCTGATCAACGCAGTTACTTTCCAAGTGTTCTGGTCATATGGGATGGTCTTGATTTCATACTTTATTGTTACATGGACACTAGCATTATTCCTAAGATACCTCGAGAATAAGACGAGGATTCCTGGACTTGGAATATCCGGAGGGAGCTGAATGAGCAATGTACTAACAATTGTAGATATGCACAAGACATATGCAGGTGGAGTTCATGCAGTGCGAGGAGTTTCATTTGATGTCAATCAGGGCGAATCGGTAGCTATAATCGGTTCATCAGGAAGTGGGAAGTCTACAGTATTAAGGTGTATTAACAGGCTGATTGAGCCGTCCGAGGGAGAGGTAAGGCTTCGTGGAAACCTGATTAATACGCCCTCTGCAGACATTAACGATGTAAGATCTAGAATTGGGATGGTCTTCCAGTCATTCGAGCTATTTTCTCACCTCAGAGTTATTGATAATATCACTCTTGGACTAAGACATGTTAGAAAAATGAGCAAGAGAGAAGCGGAGATTGAGGCTCATGAGGTCTTGGAAAAAGTAGACATGCTAGATAGAAAGGATGCTTTTCCGGGAAATTTATCCGGAGGTCAGAAGCAACGTGTTGCTATTGCTAGAGCGCTTGCAATGAAGCCTGAGGTAATGTTATTTGACGAGCCTACGAGTGCATTGGATCCAGAATTGATTGGCTCGGTTCTGAAAACGATCAGAGGACTGGCTGATGAAGGAATGACAATGATAGTAGTAACACACGAAATAGGCTTCGCCAGAGACGTGGCAGACAGAGTCATCTACATGGACAAGGGAGTTATAGCGGAATCTGGAAAGTCATCAATTATAGATAATCCAAAATCCGATCGTCTGAAGAAATTCTTGTCTTCCATCACAGATCAAGACTAGATCATTCCCTGCGAGGTCATAGCTTCTGCGACCTTTAGGAATCCAGCAATGTTTGCTCCAGCAACGTAGTTACCAGGCATTCCGAATCTTTCAGCGGTTTCATAGGCATTCTTGTGGATATCGACCATTATAGCATCTAACCTAGAATCAACCTCTTCACGACTCCATGATAATCTGAGACTATTCTGACTCATTTCAAGTCCGGANNATTGATTGGCTCGGTTCTGAAAACAATCAGAGGACTGGCTGATGAAGGTATGACAATGATAGTCGTAACACACGAGATAGGCTTCGCTAGAGACGTGGCAGACAGAGTAATCTACATGGACAATGGAGTTATAGCGGAATCTGGCAAATCATCAATT
>DALC01000005.1:509-2326 GCA_002499325.1 Euryarchaeota archaeon UBA538 | reverse complement strand
TCGACAGCTTCTGGAGTGCAAGGCATATTTGCCCCTTCTGCAACAGCAATCACCTTGTTTGCGACCAACATTTCCGCTTCGGAGCCGTTCAGCTCATTTTGGGTGGCACAGGGAAGAGCGATGTCGACATTTACCCCCCAAAGACCATTAGGAGTTGGCTCGGGCTCGGATGGATTAAACTGGACGCCATCGAAGTTGTCTGCATACTCAGAAATTCTTCCTCTTCGATTGTTCTTTAGATCCATTATCCAATCTAACTTCTCTCTGTCAATCCCTGAAGGGTCATGAATCCATCCGCTGGAATCGGACATTGTAACCGGCTTTCCTCCAAGATCGAGAACCTTCTCACAAGCAAACTGAGCTACATTTCCAGAGCCTGAAATAGAAACAGTTGCTCCTTCAAAGGATCTTCCAGTCGTCGCCAGCATCTCACGTGCGAAGTAAACTAATCCATATCCAGTAGCTTCTGGCCTAATTAGGGAGCCTCCGTAAGACCTTCCCTTTCCGGTCAGGACGCCCGTGAACTCGTTGGCTAGTTTCTTGTACATGCCAAACATGTAACCTATCTCTCGTCCTCCGACACCGATATCTCCAGCTGGCACGTCTAAATCAGCGCCAATATGCCTCCATAGTTCCATCATAAAAGATTGGCAGAATCTCATTACTTCAGAGTCAGATTTACCTTTTGGGTTGAAATCTGAGCCCCCCTTTCCACCCCCCATTGGCAATCCAGTAAGACTATTTTTGAAGACCTGCTCAAAAGCTAGGAATTTCAATATAGATTGGTTTACACTTGGGTGAAACCTAAGGCCACCTTTGTAAGGTCCGATAGAGCCGTTCATTTGAATTCTGAATCCCCTGTTTACATTTAGGTTCCCATTGTCATCAAACCACGGGACTCTAAATTGGATGATTCGTTCAGCCTCTACCATCGCCTCTATTACGGGCATATACTCGGGATATTCTTCTATTACTGGAGAAAGGCTTTCGAGAACCTCCTCTACAGCCTGATGAAACTCAGGTTGGTTCGGGTCTCTTGCAATTACGCTGTCGTATACTGATTTAATTCTGCTATCCATAGCACTCACCGGCGGTTGAAGATTCCTTTTTTAGGTACCAGCCGCCTATGCGAGAAGCCTCGCCCTTTTGAATCATATCCCAACAGGACATGCATGAAATACCAATTAAGAGAATAGGATATTCTCGGATACTTTTGAAACCTTATCCTCATATCCTGGCAGAGTCATAACATAGAACACGGCCTGACTAACCTGCCTGTTTCTGAGTGCCTCGGCGATTGGAGTGTGTTCCCTAAACCATCTAGTTCTCCCATCATCTCCAATAATTCTGATATCCACCTGAGACATCCTCGGCTCAGCGAGTAAGAGCTTGATATTTGGTACATCTATAGCAACATAACCTGACTCGAGTCCAGATCTCCTAGCGATCTCATCCTCAAATTCTATTCTCTTTTCGGAATTAGAAGCAAGTTCAGCTAGTAAATTGATATCTTCTTCAGTTAGATCTTGCCTTCTTCTGGATAAACATACTTTCAGGAGTTGTCTATACTTTAGTCTCCTAATCATATCTCTGGCGAAATCACCCGCCTCATGCAGTACTTGCCAAATCTCTGCGTCCACTCTCCTCTGGAGATCAAAAGATTCTGGGGTGTTTTCTTCACTTCGCTCTACTGCCCTCGAAAGCATTACCTCCGTAACTCTAGTGACCCGATGGAAATATACTGCACTGTACATCAAACCTCTGGCTACAAGCATTCCTTCTAGCGCTGGGAGACCTCCTTCTTCCACTGAGATATC
>DALC01000005.1:0-185 GCA_002499325.1 Euryarchaeota archaeon UBA538 | reverse complement strand
CCTCCATGCCTTTCTAGGCACATAATTAGCCTTCTGTGATCTATTATTCCATGCTTTACACCAGTAAAGTGTGAATCTCTAAGAAGGTAGTCAATTTGATCGCAGTCTACAGGGCCATGAATCAAGTGAGCCATAGTCTTGTCATCTTGAACAAAATCTGTTTTCCCTTCAGACCAAGAAAGGAG
>DALC01000014.1:13685-19170 GCA_002499325.1 Euryarchaeota archaeon UBA538 | reverse complement strand
GTTTACAGATCTAATTGACTGCTTCATCGACCTTGACAGCAACTAGTGCTCCAATGCCACACATAAGACCATCAACTATCCAAGCCTGAGCAATTTGAGCGATATCATGACCCGAACTAAATAGAGATGATGCCATCTCACCAGCTCCACTTGTGGTCGAGGATCCTGAAGCCATCACTGCATCTCCAGCAGCATCAACTCCCACTGCCATTGTCCAATCATAGGACATCCCCATCATCCCTGCAAGAGCCATCACGGCAAATCCACTCACCCAAGCCGATTCAGCTCTGGTGTGAACGGTCCAGAAAATAGCGCCTGCGGCAATCATTGTAATTGCGCCCCAAGCATCAGGAGCTTCGAATCCAGGTTGTATAGTCTCCCAAGGGGAGTCTAGAGCGCCCATTTCTGACATCAGTGCTATGGCCAAACCGGCTCCCACGACCTGTGCTAGTAATCGCATGCCATTAGGCATCCAGTTACCTTCCGTATCGCCAAGGTCACTTGTCATTATGTGCATCCACGTTATCACGGGTAGCACATGAGCCCCGGAGAATGCCATCCAAACCGCAGCCATCAAGACGGCTGCAGTCAGGTCCCACTCCATTCCAATTCCGATCACGAGCCATGCTACTGCGAAGGCACCGCCGATCTCTGCTTTCATTGCATTCATATCCATATCCATTTTATTTCCTCCTCACCTCAGTGAGTGGTCAACCACATGACTCATATCTTATAATAGAGACCTAATAAAAATGCTTTAAATGGTAAATTTTGAGGGTTTTGATAAAAGCCGGTGTAGTATAAAACACCTGATAACTAAAAAAATATCTAGTTTCCACTAGTTTATAAATAATTTTTTTCAGTGCGTAGCACTGTATGCTATGAATACCAGTTTCATACTCATTTGATATGCAACCACCTTCTGGGACCCCTATGCGACACTATCCTAGCGAGCTGGTGGACCTAAGAAGCGACACTGTCACCCAGCCTACTCCAGAGATGAGAGAGGCTATGGCCAAGGCATCTGTGGGCGATGATGTATTGGGCGACGATCCTACTGTTATCGAGCTTCAGGAGATGGTAGCAGATATTTTCGGGAAGGAAGAGGCACTCTTTGTCCCATCGGGAACTATGTCGAATGCGATTGCTATTAGGGCACAGACCGAGCCAGGAGACGAGATCATAACAGAGAGATACAGTCATATTTACATTTACGAGGGAGGTGGATATGCCGCTCTATCAGGATGCTCAATAGCACTCGTTCCAGGAGAGGGAGGCATAATGGATCCAGCCGATGTGGAAGCCTCAATCAGGAAGGGCGATGGAAGCCTCGGGCACTACCCTAACGGTAGCATGGTATGCGTCGAGAATACCTCTAACCGTGGAGGTGGGACCTGCTACTCTGAGGAAAAATTGGATGGAATCGCCAAGATCGCCAGGGAAAACAATTGCAGGTCCCACATAGACGGAGCTAGGATTTTCAACGCTTCAATATCTAGCTCACTGAGTCCTAAGAGAATGGCTAGGGAGTACGATAGTATCTCGGTATGCCTCAGCAAGGGACTAGGGGCTCCTGTGGGAAGTGTACTGGTGGGGTCGGCCGAAACCCTCTACAAAGCACATAGGTGGAGAAAAATGTTCGGCGGGGGGATGAGGCAGGCAGGAGTACTGGCAGCCGCTGGGATATACTCCCTGGAGAATAACGTCCATAGACTCTCAGAAGATCATCACAGGGCTATGGAGATAGCAACGGCTGTTGAAAGAATGGATTCCTACGAAGTCGATCTTGAACAAGTACAAACTAACATGGTGTATGTAAAATGTGACCAGGGAGGGGCCGAATCGCTAATCCATAGATTGGAGAAGTTGGGCATCCAAGCCCTTACAATTGACAGCTCCACAATAAGAATAGTAACGCACCTTCACATTACTGACGATGATGTACAGAGGACAATCAGTGCCCTAGAATCAGCACAACCATGAGTAACTCTTCAATAATACAATCTTCCGGCGTTCATTATGAGGGTTATCCTAGCAGTGATGATGTCCGCAGTGATTCTCCTTCCATTGCAGGCCAGTGCAGCCACAGAACAGTTCTGGGATCACGCTAGGTACGACTCCGACGGTTTGCAAGTAGACGGCGGAACGATTGGTTTCACTACGCATTGGAACCTCTCCTCTAACAATGACACCGGAGAAAACCACTCCTACAATGTAGATGAAATGCCAATTTTAGTCGAGATATACACCGCTACATGGTGCACTAACTGCGTAACCACGCAAGGCATAATGAGCGATGCTATAGGGGACTCAGATGTGGAAATGATACACTATCACAGACATTGGTTCGAGCCACGCGACCCTTTCGGGAGTAATAGTACTGAAGAGCGATGGACGAACACATACGGTCACGCAGTGACACTCAACGGCGGGGCACCTCGGCTAGCACCCACCAAAGTAGTTGATGGGGAGAGAATGCATTACGGGTCTAGGGCCAACTCAGACTCTCTGATAGACGATTATACAGCTTCCCTAACCAAGGGGCCTAACGGGCTCCTCAATGGAAATATATCACTGAATCTACATCAGTTAGAGGACTTCATTAGTTTTGATTGGGACATTTCCTCGCTAGCTATTGCCACACAAAAAGAGTATAGCTTGGAACCATGGATTCTTCTAATAGAAGAGGAGGCATATTTCCCAAATGGGTCGAATGGATTGGAGACGTACGAACACGTTCTCCTTGAGGCACTTTCACTAGACTCAAGTAAGAACTCATCAGGAGTCATTGAAGTCCCCCTCCCCTCGCTATGGGATGGAGACGACCTGAAAGTGGCATTATTGGTCGATTGGCTCGTTGAATACTCTCCGTCTGGATCCCCCCTTCCGCCTCCAAGCATAGTCTATCTGCTCACATCATTGGTTGCTATGGCTTACGTTAGAGGTCCTAGACTGTCCTAAATGCTATTTATGTCAGTTGGGTTGAATAACCTCCGCCGTCCATGGTTGATTCTAGGAGGGACTCGATGGAGCCGAATGTGGACTCAATTACAATTGAAGAGATACCTGTTGGAGCAATTCCCAACTGGCTCTTCGATCATTTCGTCGACCAGGCAATAGATCCTAGGCCCGTTTCCAAAGGGGGCCCTTCGAAAGTCCTAACAATATACTCCAATGAGAACAGTAGAAGACAACACATGTCTATGCTCAGCAACATAGGTTTCGCTTTCGACAGGACTCTCCACCATACTCTGGAGTCACTCAAGTCCTCCCTAATGGCGGACCTGAGGATCCCGAGAAAAATCTCTTTAGGACCTTCCTTCGACTTAGTACTGCATAATTTATGCTCAGAAAGAGCATCGGATCTTTCCTTCCCACTGATCAATCCTCTGCCTAATATGCATTGGGGGGAGGGGAAGACTACTGCTCTCTCAGAGCTACACACTTTCCTCTCAAAAGAGTCCTCAACAGCCTCATGGGATGGTCCAGGAATGCACTCTTTCAGAGAGATTCTAAGAGACATTGAATCGAAGACGGGAGGAACTCATCCTGATTTTCTGACATCTAAGATACTGGAAGGTATTGAATTCGTTGAAACTCCTTTCACACTACTGGATATTGATGGTATTATCATGCTAGATCATGCCTCTCCAATCAACAAGTCAGATTCGGAACTACTCACTGCTCTTTCCAAAATTCGCCCCATTCATCAATTAACATATCCAGGGAGTTACAGGCTTGGATTTCACGGGTTTCAACTGGTGGATGATTTCCCTATAACAGATACAGACGATTTGCCAGAATGGATTCCCAGACATGAAATATCCAACCACAAAAATGCCCCAACTGTGAATAGGGTTTTTGTTAATAGAGAGGAACAGTCTTTTGAGGCCTCTATTTCGATTGCCAGAGGCTTTCTATCAGAGGAACCCAATTCAACAGTCCTAATCATCGATCCATCATTTGAAGAAAATCAAACCAGATGGAGCAAAATGATACATGATTTGGGACTGCCCGTATCTGGACTAAAGAAACCCATAATACATTCACCATTAGGCCACTGGTTACATGAGTTGGCTAAAATTGGAAACGGCTCTAACTCTTTCTCAATGGATAAGCTAAGATTGTTGGCCTTACAGGAATCGCTCTCCCCTTTTTCTCCTTTCCACAATGAAGATAACACCAATGATATTTCACCTCATCCCGATATAGAGCTACTATCTCAAATTGCAAGGTCAGAGCACATTCTAGGAGGACCAGGCGCTTTAGAGAGGTGGATGGAGGCTCTATGCAGGCCCTCCAAGAAAGACGAAAAGGGCCCCGCACGTGAATCAACTCAGTGGTGGATGATCGCACTCGTATCGTCAATACTTCCACTTCTAGATAAGACAGATAGAGAACTTCTATCAAATCAAAGACTTCTCACAGGATGCCACTCCGGAAAACTTCTCGAAGTGCCCAACTCGCCATCTACTGGGGATGAGTGGCTCGCTAGAACTTTTCAACAAATAGACACCGCTATCACAATTGACTCTCTGGATGGAAACGCAATACCAATATCGTCCATAATAAAGGCAATCACATCTGAGCACGAGTCCTTGAGGTCACTGCAAAGATCAGTCGGACAGCCTCCTCCTGCAGGAGGGTCAGAATGGGTATCAGAGCTATCATCCATACTCAAGACCGCTTCTCTTCCGGTTCCGGTATCAGGCATCAGCTCAAGACTAAGAGTCATGGCGCCAAAAGACGCTCTTGGTTGCAACTCAGACATAGCTATACTGGCAAATACATCAGCACCCTCATGGAATCTCAGATCGCCAAAAATACCCTTCATAGGAGAAATGGAGAGACACAAATTCGAGCTTCTGAGGCCAGACGTTCCTATTACCAAGGCACGTCATCACCTGTATCACATTCTCAATTGCTGTAGTAAAGTGATTTTGATAGACCCCAGCTTGGATAAGTCCACACCTCTAGCACCTCCCTTGGAGGAGATCTTAGCTTACTGTACCTCACCAGTCCACTTCGATCCAAACTCCGAGGAGAATCTCGGCCCTAGGGACATTAAGCAACTTGATGGAATACTACTCCGAAACATGAAGAATTCAAGCAATCCACCCCTCAATCCCAGTGCGATTACCATTCCCCTCGATGTAGAGCTTCAGAGGGATAGGGAGAGAAGGCAACCTAGCAAGGCTGACTCAGAAGGATACCTTCCAGCCGAATATAGAAACAGGGTTATTTTGTTCGACTACGACGATTTGACAAGAAAGACTCCAGAGGGAGTAGAAAATCCTCGTAATTCTACTATTTGGCCAGTCATTGGAGCCACCAGTAGCGACGGGAAGAACTCCGTAACCATTGATCCCAGACCATTTACTCCGATACCGTCCGGTTCAGCTGTATCGGATAGCAGACATGGCCATTCAGACGGCGCCAATCAGGAAATACAACTATGGTCTCCAAGCAGGCTTCAAGAATGGGC
>DALC01000014.1:8362-13308 GCA_002499325.1 Euryarchaeota archaeon UBA538 | reverse complement strand
ACAGAGCGAAGATCTTGATCCGAGAATCCATGGGGACCTCCTTCACCAGGTACATCACGATCTTATTTGTGAGGTCCTAGGCATGCAAGAGCAAGTGGAAAGGGACATATCAGGAGCTCTAGAGGGGCATTTTCCCACCAATATAGCCGATTCGGGCTTAGAAGAGCAAGACATCATGCAGAAGGCCCTCGAAATCCTTGACAAACTAGCACCATGGCTGGAACGATCTGATGGTGTTTCCACCTTTAGACTCAGAATGCTCACCGGTATGTCACACATTGAATGGAAAGACTGGCTGGCCAACCCAGTCAGGGCCCCGCTAGGAGGTAGAATAGGAGCAATGATAAGATCAGAAATGCAACTTTCAGACTCAATGCCCATTGCGTTGGAATGGGAAATTTCTAATGGTTCAGAGACAGGCTCAGAAATTTCTCTGAATCAAAATGAAACCAGTCCAAATCAGATAGAATTGCCTTCCATAATGATCAATGGAAAGATAGACAGGGTGGATATAATTCCATTCGACAAAGAAGGCAATGAATGGATTAATGATGACGGATCAATTGAGATAGCGCCATTAAGACTCTTCGAAAAGAATGACTGGAAACCTCGTAGAAGAGTGATTATCAGAGATTTGAAGACTTCAGAGAAAAAGCCTTCAGATAGGAACAAGGAAGGCCTTCTTAACGAACTTCAATTGGCAATTTATTCCAGAGCATGGGAGATCAACCACCCAGGAGACTTGGTCGTGGGGGCTGGTATCTCAACCATTGGGCACTCCACAGAACATCTCGTTGAGCCTTCAGCCAACCATCGATCAGAATTAGAATCACTTTCAGTAGGAACGACCACCTCTCTGACCACCAGATTGCATAGATTCCCAGACGAATCCACCAATCCCAAGAGTGACCCCTTCAGAGCATGGATGGCCCAGCGACTTTCAGTTGCATTAGGGGTTGCTAATGGGGCCGTTGAAGGTAGAGTACACCCAACTCCATCCAAATCAGCATGCAGATACTGCCCAGTGAGTAGTATATGCGCAGTCAAAATGGAGGATGACTACTGATGATTCCCAATACCGCTCAACGCCTCGCGCTAAACTTGGATTCACATATTGTAATCGATGCTGGAGCCGGGACAGGAAAGACCAAGACCATCATCGATAGAGTGATTGAGCACTATCTCTGTGGAGATCAAAGGGCCACTAGGATACTCCCAGTCCCAGAAAGACCCCCTCCACCAAGAGGAGGGATCCTAATTTCCCCCTCTTCGGAGACGGTAGCTCCCAAGGATCACCCCGGGCTTCTCCCTGGAGAGGTAGTTCTGCTAACGTTCACCAACAAGGCGGCAGATGAGATGAGGCATAGGTTGAGGGATGAGATATTGAAACTGAGAATGGGCTCCTCTTCGGTCTCCGAACAGAATAGAGCCGATCCAAGAGTAACCCATCCCGGCCTTCCTGAGCAGCTTCTAACCCTTCTGGAGGACGCCCCAATAGGTACCATAGACTCCTTCTTCAATCAATTAGTCTCTCCTTACAGAGGATTCCTAGGAGATGCTCTCAGCAGGGAGAATATTTCTGATGCAAGCAGGATACTACTTATCGAAGACGCACTCGATACACTTTGGCGGCTTCCAAGCTCAATCTCTGGTCTAGGAGATGCAGTCGATGCAGGTATTCCAGCAGAGATAGCGTCAGATGTCCTCAAAGCCAGAGAGAGAATAGCTAGGAGATACTCTGGTAGGAAGACCGCAGCTAGGCTACTCCGCGGTCTTGTTAGGAAATCCGTCTTCATCGAGGAAGGACTCAGGAGAATCACTGATAAGAACGGCCATGTAGACCCCCTACTACTCAGGGAAAGAATCCTATCTACAACTGATAGGAAACTAGTCGAGTCAATGTGTTCGAGGATAAATGAAAGTAGTGAGAGATATTGTGAAATCATCCTTGGATCTCCTGAAATGGTAGCTGGGGGCATTCCCCAAGAATCGAGAATGGCCTGTCTGTTAGCACTAAATAAACAGAATCCGTCTGATACATGGGGACAATTAGTATGGCTTGCGCATCATCTAGATTGCACCACAAGTGCGCCAACAGTTCAATCTGGTTCTCCAACCATATTTCCCAGACAAAATATTCCTGATGACAGCCATTGGCCGAGAGGGGTAAAGTCTTGGAGCGCAATAAAGGACAAGCACACCAAGGAATCTACCAAAGAAGCACTAAACTTGGAAATAGATAGAATCAGGAACGCATGGACCGACTCTACTGGTTCCCTGACTCTCCATTTTGCTCAGATTGCAATGCTTCTAGACTCGGCATCCCCTCCCTGCTCACCTCCCTCTCGTGGAAAATCCCTGTCCCCCTTGCCAGACACCATCCCAGATAGGCTTCCTCAAGGAGAAAAATCAGAGAGATACTATTTCACCATAGAAGCAGAAGCTGGGAATCTGGATGATCTCAGGCTAGCACATCTGGGATTCAAAGGTATTCTGAAAAGAATGAAGGAAAGAGAAGAGGTCCACGACTTCGATGATATACAGGCCTTAGCAGGCGACCTACTACTTTCCAAGTGCCCAGAAGTGTGTCGTAAATACTACCCCCAAGAGGTAATTAGAGAACTGGATTCCATAGGCGATGAACCTTGGAGAGACGATCATATCCTGGCTGCGTTAAAGCAGATATCCACATTAGAAAATAACCCAAAGTTAGCAGGAGAATCAATATCCGAATTAACAGCTATCAGATCAGATCTGGAAAGGAGACACGATCTTCTCAGGACCATTCGAAGGAGATTCAGGGCATTCATCATTGACGAGGCACAGGATAACTCACCTCTCCAATGGAGGCTTCTTTCCAGACTCTGGGGAGAGAGGAGCGTCCTGGAGGGGGAGATTCCAACCCCAGATACGCCATGGCAACCCACTGTGTGCTACGTTGGCGATGTCAAGCAGAGCATCTATGCTTTCAGACAGGCCGAGGTGGTCGGATTCCTTGAATATGCTAGAACACTGATGGCAATAAATCGTCACGAATTCTCCAGTATCCAGTTATTACGACAAAAACCAACACTAAGAAAGATCGACAGTAGCAGGGACCCAAGAAATGCACATCTAGTGGGAATCAAACAGGCAAAGACACTGACGCGCTTATCTGGAATTGATACGACACCATGGGTTCCTTTCGATCTTCCAGATAGAGGACGTATCCCAGAGCCCGAGGAAATCGATAGGAGGAGGAACGGATTAATTCGACTAAATGTTAACTATCGTACCAAGGGAGGGCTTTTAGAAGCCATGAATCACTGGTGGGATGATGTGTTTTCAGACAGGCACAAAGACTTCCCAAGAGGAGATTTCTACGCTACATCACAACCCTTGCGCCCGTCTGAGGAAAACTCAGACTCGGCTGGTTCGATTGAATGGATATGCCCCGTACTAAATGGCGGGGATGATGATGCTCCAGAAGATCTCACCGCTCCAATAGACTCGTTCGGCTTCGGAAAGCCGAACTCGATCGAAAGGCAGGCGATGCTAATCGCACTGAGGGCCAAAAATTTGATCAAAGGAGAGCCAATAAGGGTTCTCTCATCATCAGGAAAGTGGAGCGAGCTACCGGCAGAAGAGCCAATCGCTCCGAGTGACATAATGATTCTCCTTCCGAGCAGGAGTAAGCTGAGAGATAGCATAATGAGAGAGCTCTCAGTTGTTGGTGTCCCTGCTCAGGCCGACAGGGAAGGAAGCCTCCTACAACGTCCGACCGCACACGCCCTCGATGGCCTACTACAGCTATTGGCAAGGCCCGACTCTCCCCATCACGCTGCATGGGTGGCAAGGTCTTCACTAATTGGCCTCGATGACAGACAACTTCAGAAATTCATTGGGGACTCATCTCGAGGGGAAGATATGCTAGCTAGATTACGAGATTTTACAGCAAATGACAGGCATAAAGAAATGATAAAAAGATGGGAGATTCTCTCTAGGTCTAGCAGATTAGTCGAAGCTCTTAACGAGACATTGGATAGATCGGACCTATTGATGGCCTACCCAGATAATACCTCAAGACAGGATGCCGAGCAGTTTATCCAACTAGTGAGCACGTTGGCTATGGATCTCGGCGGTGACTGCAAAGTAATAGCGGACAGTGTCCGTAGGCTAAGAGAGGGGGATAAGAACAGTACAGAGGCAGTGAATGTGCCTGACTCAGACGCTGTCAGAGTTATGACAATCCATGGATCAAAGGGCTTAGAATCTAAGGTAGTAATCCTGGCAGATGTATTCTCCGGAAGGCAGACCAATATCAGAATAGAATCCTCAGAGAGACTCATTGTCACTCCTGATTTATTCGGGGGGCATCCCAAGCCATGGCCTTCCAAAGATCCAGTTTCTCCTCTCTGGAAACACGTGAAGAAAATCCACTTGGCCAGAAGGAATGCTGAAGCAAGAAGGTTGCTTTACGTAGCGGCCACAAGAGCTGAAGACAAGTTGATAATTTGTGGTTCTCCCAAGCACACTAAATGGGAGGATGGAAAGGGAATCACCTTTTCTTGGTCTTATGGAAAATCAGCTCCCCAACTCGGAGAGATGTGGCTAGAATCTCTTAGACAGGGTTCATGGAAGAGAGGGGAGGAATCATCTTATTGGCTTTCTTCAGAGGACTCACAATCTCAATCTCCTCCAAAAGTCACTAACGAAGGTATCAGGGAGATAGATCCACTATTAGCATCAACCTCTGGAATGCTAGGGTCAAATAATCTCCATGGGATAACCATATTGCATCATCCGATGTGCTTTGAAACGACAGATAAGACAACTAGAACAGTCCTGACGCCCCTCCAAAAGATCGAGAGAACCAATCAAGCGTCTTCTGAATCAGCCGCCCTCCTTCCCGCACCAAATACTACATCCAGAAATGATAGGGGGAGCAGAGTAAGGATCGCTCCTCA
>DALC01000014.1:7721-7967 GCA_002499325.1 Euryarchaeota archaeon UBA538 | reverse complement strand
GAGTATCATTCGGGGCAACTAGAAAACAAAACATTGCCATCTGGCATAGATGCAGCCACTCTTGGTAAGGTGATTCACAGGATTTTCGAGATAGGGCTGATGAATCCTGGTCCTCCTAGTGATACCATCCCAAATCTACCCAGCTCATGGATAAGCAAGAGCCCGGACAGACTTACTGATGACTCACTTATGAAACAGGTGTTCCATGAAATACTGCCGCTGGAAGCAGATAGGGAAGGGTGCTCA
>DALC01000014.1:0-7285 GCA_002499325.1 Euryarchaeota archaeon UBA538 | reverse complement strand
AGGACTGTAGACCCGGGAGGGATTACGAGAGGGAGATGGTCTCCTGACGGAATAGAGCCTCTCTCATACATCGAACACGCCTCCTTAGAGATGGATGGAGTGATAGATCTGGTACTTTGTACTACGTCTGAGGAAGGGAGTTTCATCAGGCCCATAGACTTGAAGACCGAGGAGGCAGTGAGTATCTCCGATTATGATTCCAATGGCCTAATCTCGTCTTTGGGTAACGATTCAATCAAGCCAGCATCTCAAGCGGAGATGGATATTCTCGAACACCACGCAATGCAGTTGACGCTGTATTACTTGTCTTTGAAGTCTATCGAGGATGAGAGGAAGAAAAGAGGGCTACCTTACAGAGAGGTCCTAAGACCAGCAATATTAGTTGGCATAACTGGTAGAATCGTTGAGTACCCGGAAGACATGTTCCTAACGGCACTGCAAAAGTTAGACATGGCTATGAATACCGTAACGGAAATGGCACTCTTGTCAGAAGCCCCAATCGCTCGGTATCCTTGCACTTGCTCAACCTGCACTTAGCATATTTCTCCTAACGCTGGACAGAAGAATCCATTTGCTAAATTGTATACCAATACACATGGAACACGACTTGGACCGGCTTCTGACTATGAGTGATGATATATGGGAGAACTCAATTATCCCTAGTCTCAGTGAATTCATATCCATCAAGGCCCTCTCTCCACTGTTCGAACCAGAATGGCGCAGGCTAGGGGAGCTTGACGCCACAATTGATCTATTCTGTAAGTGGGTCGAAACCCAGAATCTGAATGGAATGACCTACTCAGTTCACAGGATCGAAGACAGGTCTCCAGTTCTGCTTATCACTGTCGAGGGGACAGGACCGGGTGAGATTGTCTTCTACTCTCATCTGGACAAGCAACCCTCCAAGCCAGAACTGTGGTCCGAGGGACTCGGCCCTTTGAAAGCTGTCAGGAGAGGTCCGTGGCTCTTTGGAAGGGGAAGTATCGACGATGGATATGGAGGTTATCTATGCGTAGCTTCTCTGAAAATTCTTCAGAACTCCAATATTCCTCATCCAAAATGCTCCTTCTTAATCGAAACATGTGAAGAATCGGGATCCTATGATCTACCTCCTTATCTCGAGGCTCTGAAGGAAGATTTAGGAGAACCCGATATGATTGTAGTGATGGATAGTGGCGGTCCCGACTACGATCATATCTGGATTACAGAGGCACTAAGGGGTCTTATCTCGGGTACTCTTTCAATCAAGGTTTCACATGAGGGAATCCATTCGGGCACTTCTGGAGGCTCTATTCCATCTTCATTTAGAATAGCTAGGGCGCTATTAGATAGGGTTGAGGACTCAAAAACAGGTCAGATTCTCATCCCTGAAATGCACGTTGACATATCCGATGATCTCAGAAGCAAGGCAGAATCACTCGCCAATGTAGTGGGGGATTCGCTCTGGCAACAGCTGCCCACGGTAGACACGCTCCTCCCGGTTTCGGATAATACTGCAGACATGATTCTGGGAATGAATTGGCAACCCTCACTATGCGTCATAGGAGCTGATGGCCTACCGTCAGTTCAGACGGCTGGAAATGTACTAAGAACTAATACCGATCTAAAATTGAGCTTTAGGATACCTCCCGGAGTCGATGCAGGCCCTCTTGAGCCAATTCTGAAGCAAATTCTAGAGGAAAATCCACCATATGGAGCAGAGGTTTCATTCTCACCCGACTCGTCCGCAAATGGCTTTCATTCACCTCCGCTAGATGGAGAGGTAAAGAGGGCCATTACTGAGGCTTCTACGCTCTTAACCGGTAGACCGCCTTTAGCAACTTGGATTGGTGGAACAATTCCATTCATGGCTATGATGCAGAGCAGATACCCAAATGCTAAGTTTCTATGCACAGGAGCCTCTGGACCTGGAAACAATGCGCACGGTCCCGATGAGAAGCTCCACATTCCCACGGCAAAGAGATTGACAGCAGTACTAGCAACGACTGTAGCCGCAATATCTAGATGAATACACTAATCCCATGTATTTGTATCCCGTTTCCGCCGGGGTTAAAGGGGAGGCAGTAGTCCAGCTGTTTGGGATACACCATGAGCGATGAGGAAACGATACCTGTCGAACAGGACGATTTGGCCGAGCAACTAGCCATGGAGAAGGAAAGACTTGACAAGCTATATGTGGCATATCAGGCAATTGAATCTGAGTTAGCCGACGCCAAGGCCCATATCGAAGTTCTTGAGAAGGACGCTATCGATAAGGAAATCGAGAAAGAGGGATTAGGGGAACTTCTCAATGAGAAGGACAGTCGTATCAGGAACCTCGAGATAGAGTCTGCTAAGGCAGGAACAAGAGTAAAGCATCTCGAACCTGAACTTGAGAAGATGGAAGAGATGTACACCAGAGAGCAAGCTAGGCTTGGAAGAGTATTCGATGTCGCAGAGGAGCTTGATGAAGCCCTTCAGACCGCTACCTCTGAGTTGAAGGCTAGAGACGACTGGTATGTTGAGCACATGAAGATATTCGAAGATATCAAGAAGGTCACAGAGACAAGATTCGAGATGATTGACAGGGCTATGGAATACTTCAAGGAGTTCCAGGAGAAACAGGATACTTTCAGAGATAGGATGGATGAGACGCTTGAGGCTGTCAAGGAAGCTGCTTCTGAAAACGCTACTGTTGAAGAAGAGGCTCCTGAATCACCAGAGCAATCACAAGAAGAAGCGTGAGATTAACTCCACTACTCTGGTATGGTACCATCTGCCATTCTGATACATCTAGCCGGAATTCCGCCCCATACTTCTCCTGCAGGAATGTTGGTCCACTTGGGAACTACGGCTCTGGATGCCACGATTGCCCCCTCACCGATGACACAACCCGGCTGAATAACTGAACCCATCCCAATCAGAGCGTCCTTGCCAATATTAACCGGAGCCATCACCAACTCACCTTTCTCAGTCAAATGGGCATTGATGATTGCCTTTCCTCCTATTACCACACCATCTCCTAGAGTTACAGATCCAGCATCATTGATGTATGCTGAATTGATCTGCACCCCCTTTCCTAATTTCGCACCTGAAAGTCGATAGAAAGTGTTGCCAATGAATGACGGAACTAGAAATGGCAAGAAGAAAAGAGCTATTTTGTGAAAAACCATCGACCACGCCCACTGGATTGTTACAAAAGACTTCAGTGGATATTTTCCCGGCTTTAGTCTCGGCCGAAATAGGCCTCCTAATAGTCCAGAGAGAATCACAAGAGTCACTCCCCAAGCAGTTATTCCCATGCCAAGCGCCACTCCGGTGATTACAAAGCTCTCCAATGGAACACTATCTATCTCGTTGAATGAATTTATACTGATTCCCAACAGATCAATAATCTTGAAAAAAATGTAGATCCCAGGAAAGGAGCAAAGACCTATGATGAGAGCTAGAAATGGAATTAATATAGCAGTCAGAAAATTCTGAATTATTGTGAACGACCTCATCACACCACTTCATTAGTTCCAGAGGCTACCTCTTCATCAACCTCTCTTGCGACGCGAATTCCTTCTTCAACATCCACAACGAAGAAGAAACACATTCCCATCAAGATGGGAACTACTACGCTCAGAAGCCCCATTCTGCTATCCATAGAGGCGGCCACTATTGCATAAACTATCGGCCCTAGGACCGATACTGCCTTCCCTATGAAGGCGAAGAACCCAAAGAACTCAGTAGTCTTGGACGTAGGTATCAGCATACTGAAGAGACTTCTGGATAGAGCCCCTGCGACTCCCATAACCATTCCAAACGTCATTCCCAGTATTATCCACTGTAGGTTAATTCCTATTCCCACAGGCTCCCAGACATTATCCCTTAGCAAGTTAGGCCACCAGTCTATTGGCCCTCCTTCGATAACTGTGGGATGATCAATGCCAACTGAAGAGGCCCCATCTAATGCTCCTCCCCGGAAGGAGAAGGAGAATCTATGTTGTGTACTATTTTCCATCCTAAGGACAAGTAGTGAGGACTCTTCCAGACTAAGTAAGGGACGCTCGTCGTCGCCCGATTTCAGGAATTGCAGGAATGCCTCCCTGAACTCTTCATCCCCCTCTCCTGACTCACTAACCCAACCGTCCACTCCCCGATTGTATAGTGTTGAAAGTTTGTATGAATCCTCTTCCTGATCCCAATCATAACGGAAGTCATACCTCTCGTGGTCCCCCTCCAATTCAAGAGGTGCAAATCCTACTCCCAGAACCGACACAACACAAAATATCGCCAGAGCCCCACCTAGAATATTCTTGTTACTGTACCTACTAGCTAAGGAACCACCTATGATAGTCATTGGAATAGCAACTATATTGGCAGAAAGAAGAAGAACGAAGTTCATGCTGAAGTCTATCCTCAATACGGAATCTGCATATGCCGCGGCCAATCCTCCAATCGCATTTACTCCATCATAGAATAACAGATACCCGCACATGAATAGAGTCAGGACCCTATATCTTCGAATCTCAGAGAATGTCTTACGAATCTCCCTGACTCCATCTATTGTCGCTTCAAAGAATGACGTGTATTCAGTAGGATTTGGTATTTCAGGCTCGGGAGTATTTCTGAAAATAGGCACTGAAAAACCCAACCACCACAAGGCGCTAGTCAGGAAAACGAAACACTGAACATCAGGATCTTCGAATCCAAATCTTAAACCTACAATCAAATGAATTGTTAGTAGTGTAGAACCACCTAGAAAACCATAGGCATACCCCCAGCTGGAGATATGATCCATTAGACGTTTATCTCCCAGATAAGGGAGGAAGGCAGAGTAAATCGCATGACCACCAGCAAATCCTATATTGCCCATAATCAGGCAAATCGCAAGGAATTTGTACGATGACTCCTCACTCATATAGGGAGCCAATCCCATTAGAGCGGTAAATAGAATTCCAACAATAGTATAGATCTTTAAAATCCTCTTCTTGATGGGCATCCTATCTGCTATGGCACCCAATACCGGACTGACAATAGCTACAAAGACACTGGAAATTCCAAGTACTACAGCATAGAAACTGTCCCCAGTAAATGTCATACCGGCATATTCCGCGCTTCCTCCGTTTGCCAGGTTGAACATATTGGATAGCAGTGTCGGAACCACCACTGTGATTACCGTGAGCGCGAAGGCCTGATTAGCCCAGTCGAACCAATACCAGCTTTTCAGCGACTTCTTAGATTCCGGATCCATTTCACTGAGAAGCCTCTCAACCTCATCGGAGCTAGCAATCAGCTTGCCGAACCCCCCTGACATGAATCCCTGAGATTATATCTGGTCTTTAGTGTCGTCTACGTAATCAGGTATCTCACGACTCACCACATAGTAGTCAATGTCAATAACACCTCCCTAGAGCGGAGCTCATGGCCAGTTCGTGCGGCTTGATAGGAGATGGCAATAAGCCCGTTAAAATCCATCATCTAGTCAAAGCGCCCGAGAATACACCCGAATCAATAGCTTCCAGAGAGTCTTGGGATGCATCCAAGCCAGTTACAGTATACAAGACTCCCGAGAATCTTCCAGACGGCACTCCCTGTACTGCGGCCACTGTAATTCTACGCACGAAGGGCTGTGTATGGTGGTGGAAATCTGGATGTACCTTCTGCGGTTACTTCAATGATGTCAGGGACGATGTAACTGCAGAGGATATGTTCTCTCAGTGGGAAGAGGCTAAGAGAGTCACGAGCGACTTCCGAGACTGCAAGATGGTCAAGGTTTACACTTCAGGAACCTTCTTTGAGGATAGAGAAAACCCACCAGAATGGCAGGAGCACGTCCTCAGAGAGACTTATCAGATGGGGTTACACTTGGTAGTAGAGGCACAAGCCCAAATGTGCACTCCTGAGAAGCTAGAATGGGTGGCTGAAAGACATCCAGGGTGTACTGTAGCCATCGGCTTAGAGGCATATGATAACACTGTTCTTAGATTCCACGCTAACAAGGGATTCTCCCTCAAGCAGTGGCATAAAGCAGTCGAAATCCTCAGAGACAATTCTCTAAGAGTCAAGACATATCTTTTGTTTAAACCACCTTTCATGTCCGAGGGGGACGCTCTTGAACACACAATCTCATGGGTCTCTGAAGTCTCCAAGATATCTGATGAGGTATCGATAAATCCGATGAATATCCAGAGAGGGACAATAGTGGATAGGCTATTCAGGAACAGGGAATATCGGCCTCCTTGGCTCTGGTCATTGGTAGAGATGATCATCAGAACTCATGACGATGTCTCGAAGACTGACTGCAGGGTGATCGTTCATCCAACAGCCGGTGGAAAGGCAAGAGGGTCCCACAATTGCGGATCATGCGATTCCGAGGTTGTTGCGGCGATTGAGAGATATTCAGTTTCTGGAAATCTAGGAGAATTTAATGAACTAGAATGCGAATGTAAGAAGGTCTGGCTTTCTGAGATACAGAATGATTCAGCACTACCTACTCCTATGGGTTCCGGCATTCATCGCAGAGGGAACGCCCTGGATAGATTACGTGCCCCATGATACTGAGGGACTCTGTCCCTCGCCCAACGCTTAAGGGGCCATCTCCGTTGGTTCGGTCCGCTTCTGTCGCGTCTCGCGGGGTGTGTGTCTATGTCTATCGAAGTACCAAGTTCAGTTGATGAGTTCATCCAAGGAGAGAAAGAGCCGGCTTCGTCGGGTGTAGTAGTGGTTCTAGGATTCGTTTCAATGCTCTCTTTCCTCATCCTCTACGGGATTCTGTTCCCAGGGAGGGACATGCCAGTAATTTCTGAAGTCTTACCCATGTTTGAGGGGGTCTTCGACTCAGGGATATGGTTCTTCCTTCTTGGAGTCATCTTCGGTGCATTCTCAATTATAGCAACTATGCTTACGGAGGCCACTAGTGAGTGAGGTGATTGTCATGGATGTCGTAATATCAACCCTAGCAACTTTCTGGTTGTTGCTTGCACTATCCTTCGTTCTGATAAAGAGGGGCCTCTGGATATTCAATGATGTTGCCAAGGGCCTAAGCATGTTCATGCTGGAAAAGGCACTGGGTCCTGCCATTGATTTTGTAAGCGGACGACCCGGTTCGTCTTCTTCTACATGGATTATCCATGGTTTAGTCTGGGCCTTCGTGGCTTCGACTCTAACATTCATGGGCCTGTGGCTAAATCATGATGCTACTGCCCTGCATAGCTTCGAATCTTGGGGCTATCACCCTGACTCCTCAGAGCTAATATATGCAGGAAGGCTAACTGCTCTTTTCGGTGCTATTGGAATGTTGGTAGTTGGGGCCTCCCTC
>DALC01000033.1:23604-25384 GCA_002499325.1 Euryarchaeota archaeon UBA538 | reverse complement strand
ACACACAAGGGGAATTTGTGTATAGCTTACACACACCATGAGCCTTGGAAATTTGGTACTGGCGAAGTAAAGTTGGAGTCTAACACACTCACCGATGAGTTCGACTTGGGCATTAGTAATGTGCTAATGCCTGACTTAGTACATGTTTCGGAAGGAGTGTACGTTAAGACTTGGTCTGTTGAGGTGGTCTAATGGTTCTTAATGGGGGTCGTGATGTATTGATTCTAGACGGGGACTGTGGCCTATGCCATCGCCTGGCAGAATTCATCGATAAGCGAATTATGGATAAGGAAATTTTGGCATTCAGGCCTAGTAATTCTGAGGATGCTGAATTACTATTTTCTAAGATGCCTGAGTCGATAAGAGATTTAGATACGGTATATCTAATCAGAGGGGGAACGGTATACGTCCGTTCCGCTGCGGCGATACGCTGTCTTCTTTACATGGGAGTACACTGGAGGTCATTATTTCCTGTATTATGGACTATACCCCTCCCAATTAGAGACCTAGTATATCGAATAGTCGCTAGAAACAGGCATCTTTTCTTCGAGCGCCCTGAATATTGTAGTTTTAGGATAGACTAGGTGAAATAGATGAAAATAAGATTACACCAGTTTCTATCGAGGACTGGCCATTTTAGTTCAAAGAGTAAAGTCAAGCAGTCAGTGTGGGACGGATCAATATCAGTTGGCGGAAGAATAGTGAAGGATATTTCATATGAGTTCAATCCAGATAAAAGGGAGGTCATATACAACGGCATTAAATTGAGTCTTCCCAGTAATTATCACTACTTTATTCTGAATAAGCCTAAAGGACTAATATGCTCAAGAATAAACAAACACGAGAGAGCCCTGAACAAGAAATCTGTTTTCTCATTGTTTGAGAATCTTGTTGACCCTAACGTCTCGGACTCATTGGTCACGGTGGGAAGGCTAGACGAGGGTACCACTGGACTTCTGATATTGACAAACGATGGCTCATTAGTAAATGAAATCGCAAATCCGTCAAAAAATATTGGAAAGACCTATTACCTGAAAGTCTCTAAAAGAATAAGCTCCGAATTGATCGATTCTATTAGAAGAGGAGTTAGCATAGATATGGTCAGGAACGGGGTTACTGAGGAATATACCACTATGCCCGCCCGAGTAACAAAGCTTAGTGACTACAGTATCGAAGTAACCATCTTTGAAGGGAAAAAGAGACAGATCAGAAGAATGATCGAGGTACTCGGGAATAGGGTACTACAATTGCACAGGCTCTCAATCGGAAGTTTAGATTTGGAATCCTATTCATTAGATCCCGGGCAGTACAAAGAGGAGACGCGAGAAGAAATTGTACAAAGGATAGCCGCCTAGGTTTCATTCTAATGTTGAGATATCCAATAAACGTGGCTCTGGGGTTCCTAGTTGCATTTCAGCTATTGCTTCCACTTCCATCTTTGCACCTGCCATTGTGGTTACGAAAGGGATGTTTAGCTCTACGGCCAGTCTCCTCATCATATTGCCGTCTAATACTGCCCCACCAGTCGCAGTAGGGGTGTTAATTACTAGCTGTATCATACCCCTCCTCATTAAGTCGAGAGCATCGGGGGACTTTCTTTCTTCAATTCTATAACATGTCTCTACTTCAAGTGATCCAATCTCTCTGAGGGCAGATGCGGTACCTGGTGTGGCGTGAATCTTGAAGCCCATATCTTGGAGGCGTTTTGCTAGCTCAATTGTACCGCTCTTGTCCTCATCCTTGACAGTGATATAGACCCCACCAGATGTAGGAACAGGTA
>DALC01000033.1:20201-23211 GCA_002499325.1 Euryarchaeota archaeon UBA538 | reverse complement strand
GTGGACTTCATCTCAGGACCCGGTGCGGGATCTAGACCCCTTAGTTTTATGAATGGGAAAACTGGAGCCTTCACGGATACTGCCTCAGTCTGTGGCTTGGGTATATCAAGAGAGGAAAGTTTCTCCCCCAGAGCCACTCTCGCGGCTATTCTAGCAAGAGGGACTCCAGTAGCTTTGGCAACAAAGGGGAATGTTCTAGATCCTCTCGGATTCACCTCTAAAACGTATAATTCCTCATCCCTGATGGCAAATTGAATGTTGTAACAACCTCTGATACCTAGTTCTAGGCCAATAGTAGTGGTCCATTCCTCAACCTTTGAGAGTACACCCTCAGAGATATTCTGAGGCGGTATAAAGCAGGTGGAATCGCCTGAATGGATTCCAGCTTCTTCTAAATGTTCCATTATTGCCCCTACTAGAACCTCTTCTCCATCGCAGACAGCATCGACATCAAGCTCTATAGCATTACCAAGATACTCGTCAATTAACAAAGGCCTTTCGGGAGAAAGGAATGCCTCATCCATGTATGCCTCCAGTTGCCTATCGTTCGATAGAATCTCCATCCCTCTCCCTCCTAAGACATAGGATGGACGAATTAGGACTGGGTATCCTATAGAAGAGACTGCCTTCCTGACTCCTTCTGAATCTATGGCAGTCATACCTCTTGGCATGTCCAATTGACACCTTTCAGCGAAATCTTCGAATCTCTGCCTATCACTGGCCTCATCCACAGCTTCAGGAGTAGTTCCTTCGATTACTAAATTTAGACCTAATTTTTCCAAATGAGATAGATTATCTGAAAGTGGTAAAGCCAGATTGATTGCAGTCTGGCCACCGAACTGAAGGAGTATTCCATGAGCTTTCTCCCGAAGTAAAATTTCGGAAACTGATTCCAGATTTAGTGGATCGAAATATAGCCTGTCACTAGTGTCGAAATCAGTTGAAACAGTTTCAGGATTATTATTGATTATAATTGCTTCATGACCCATTTCCCTTATCGCACCTACAGCATGGACACAACCATAGTCAAACTCTATGCCTTGACCAATTCTGATCGGACCAGATCCAATAACGACTATTCTTTGCTTAGACTTAGCCTCTAGACCTGGAACTAAATCAACGCCATTTTCCCCAGTTCCCCCCTCATACGTCGAATAATAGTAAGGGGTAACCGCAGCGAACTCTGCCGCGCAAGAGTCAACCATTCTAAATCGTGGATGGATGCCCAGTTGATGTCTCCTCATTGTAACCGATGCCTCTCCTCTCCCCGATGGTAGATTCTTGAATCCAGAGGCGGGGAACCCACATAGTGCATCTGCAATATGTAAATCTGTAAATCCTACCCCTTTCCAAGATCTCATCTCAGACTCCGGTATTTCAGAAGGGCGAAGGCCCATCTCACCAGCGGCTCTGATCTCGGTCTCAACAGCCGCCATTTTCTCAAATCTGTGTAAGAACCACCTAGTCACTCCTCCAGTTAAGTCTCTGACATCCTCTAGCGAATACCCTCTTCTGAATGCCTCCATGATTGCAGACATTCTCCTATCTGTGGGCACCCTTAGCCAATCTTCTAAAATTGCAGTAGGGAGTTCCTCGGAAGACCTTTCATCCATAGACTCGCCTCCTGAAGAGTCAGCCATCGTGAGTGGTCTTGGATGTGGTTTGCCATACTCTAGACTTGCCCATGCCTTGAGGAAAGCCTCTTCGAAACCCCTCCCAATTGCCATCACTTCTCCTGTTGACTTCATGGACGTCCCAATTGTTCTATCAGCTGTCCTAAATTTATCGAATGGCCATCTTGGTATTTTGACTACACAATAGTCCAATGTAGGTTCGAAAGCTGCAGTTGTCCCCTCGCCAGTGATTGGATTAGGTAGCTCATCTAGAGTATATCCAACGGCAATCAGAGCGGCCATTCTAGCGATGGGGTAGCCTGTTGCCTTGGAGGCCAAAGCGGATGAGCGTGATACTCTCGGATTGACCTCGATAACTCGATACTGCCCCGTGGACTGTTCCACTGCAAACTGAACATTGCAACCACCTTTGATGTTGAGTCTTCTAATAAGTTTCAAGGCCGCGTCTCTCAACATCTGATGATCTCTATCTGAAAGAGTCTGTTGGGGTGCAACGACAACTGATTCACCCGTATGTACTCCCATTGGGTCGAGATTCTCCATGGTACAGACGATGATAGCATTATCAGCGGCATCCCTCATCACCTCATACTCATGTTCTTGCCATCCTAGGATGCTGACCTCAATGAGTACTTGTCCTATTGCTGATTGCAGAAGACCCTGACTGGCAATCTCAACTAGCTCCCCTTTATTGAAGGCGGTTCCTCCCCCTAATCCTCCTAATGTGAAGGCTGGACGTATCAGAAGAGGATATTTTCCAATCTTATCTGCGGCATCTAAGACCTCTTGGATTGACGAACAGGCTACTGCTTCGCATACTGGAAGATCAATACCCTCGCAGACTCTTTTGAAGAGATCTCTATCTTCGGCCTCGTCTATAGAGGCTAAATCACAACCTATCAATTCTACTCCTAACTCATCCAATGAGCCATCCTTGGCCAGAGCGGAGGCGATATTTAGAGCCGTTTGACCGCCCATGCCTGCTAGAATAGCATCTGGTTTCTCTAGCTCTAGTATTCTCTTGACGACCTCGGGGAGAAGAGGCTCAATGTATATCCTATCTGCCATTTCTGGGTCATTCTGTATTGTCGCTGGATTGGAATTGATCAATATTACTTCGTATCCATCATCTCTCAAAGCCCTACATGCTTGAGAACCTGAAAAATCAAACTCAGCCGCCTGGCCGATTCTAATAGGTCCACTCCCAAGTATTACTATTCTTGAGAGATCGTTCCTTCGGGGCACTAATTCCCACCTCCCCCTATGATGGCTGGTTGTGGGTCTCCTGACAGATGGTCAGCAACTATGTCAGCAAATCTATCGAATAGTGGGGAAGCGTCGTGTGGTCCGGGACAAGCCTCGGGATGGAACTGGAT
>DALC01000033.1:9074-19812 GCA_002499325.1 Euryarchaeota archaeon UBA538 | reverse complement strand
ACTGTAAATTCAGCCTCTAAAATATTACTTCCTGCGATGGAGCATGCGCCAGAGGGATGGGGGGCGAGCATTCCTTTACTGGGGTCTTCTACTGCAAACCCATGATTCTGGCTTGTAATGTCAACCTTGCCAGTTACCAAATCAAGAACGGGCTGATTTGATCCCCTATGGCCGTACTTGAGCTTGTATGTTCTGAGTCCTGCGGCTAGACCCATTAGTTGATGTCCCAGGCAAATCCCCATTACTGGCATATCTGATCTAACAGCTGCGGCGAGAGTGTCACGGGCTGTTGTGGCCGTACCAGGGTGAGCTGGGTCTCCAGGGCCATTAGATGCGAAAAGAGCGTCAGGCTTCCAATCGTCCATTATTTCTTGGAAAGGCATTGAAGCGGGGCACCAGATCACCTCAAATCTACTACAAAGCTCTCTGATGATATTATACTTTATTCCACAGTCTAAAACTGCTAATCTCGGAAGTTTCTGGCCATTCTCCCCGATAGCCCCCGGGTTAGCAATAATAGGCTTGTCTAGAGTCACTGATTTTACCAGATCTTCGTGATCTGGAGGAGTCATTTTTGACAATATTCTTTCCATCTCTCTAGCCTTATCGACAGGTCCGAAAACACACAGGAGAGTACCATATTCCCTCACTCTCCTGGTCAGGTCCCTTGTGTCGACTCCTTGAATTCCTGGAATGCCATGTGATAAAAGCAAATCATGGACGCTACCGACAGAATTCCTGTGATCAGGAATATGCATCATTTGTTTACATACTACTCCTCTTGGGTGGACCTTTGATGACTCTGAGATTTGAGGAATTATGCCATAATTTCCCAATAGAGGCCAGGTGAATGTTAGTACTTGTCCTGCGAACGATGGATCTGTCAAGCTCTCTTGATATCCAGCCATCCCAGTTGTGAAAACTAGTTCTCCCTGAGCTATAGTTTCAGCTCCAAATAGAACTCCATTGTATCTGGTACCGTCTGCCAGAATCAATAATCCAGGCGCCTCACTGGGGGGATTTCTGCTCTGTAAACCTACGAGCCCATCTGCAGCATCTGGGAAAGTTGGTGCGTCTGAAACTCCCGGAATACCTTCGCCGGGAATGAATCCGCGTTGCAGTCCCGACCCCGACATCAGCAAAGCTGCGCAAATACGTCACTTAATCATTGATGAAGAATTTAGCCCTTTCTCTCACTGGTCCTCGTTATTAATGAGTATCTTTCCATCATCACTGGGGACTACTGAAACTGATCCTCCTGGAAAGTCACTGGGTTCACGTGGCCCTAAGTATGAATTTAGGAACACAGCAAGTGCGGCTACCTCCGAATGGGGTTGATTCCCTACTGCGACATTGTAGTTAGCTAAACCGAATAATTCTCCTGGGACTTTGGTTCCCCCCACAACAACTGCTACCTCCCCTTCTAATGGGATTTTATCTGTAATTTCATTCCAAGGTTTGCCATACATTGTAAGATGGACTATAGTCCCTCCTGATTTTGAAAACGACCGGAGCCACTTCATTGGCTTACCCTCGTATCTGCAGCTAAAATGACCTCCGAATCTGGACGTTACCGATCTCCAAGTTTCAATCGGAGTAGGGTCGTCATCTCCAGAAAGTATTACTTCATCTGCACCGAATGCTCTGGCAGTCAGTCCGAGGTGAGAGGTCATTCTCTTATCTCGATCTACCCTATGTCCAAGCCTCATGACCGAGACTTTCAGAGCAGATTCATTCGTCATAGTCACCCCAGAGGAGGAGTTCCTTCTTCATTTACAATCGGGTTATCTTGAATTGTAGTCTGAGAAAATAAATCCACTCCCATGTTCATCATCGTGCTTCTGACCCATTGAAGAAGTATCGCATCCCAAAAGAAAGTTGTTGCCATGCCGACCATTATGGCCATCGCAACAAGTCGACCTGAGGCGAATATTGCCACCTGCATCTCTATTTCTGGACCCATGATTGCGTTACCCAAAGGCTCTAGGATGTAGAACATAATTATCACAATTAGGATGCCCCCGATATTATTCAGAATAGCATTTCCAGTCTCCCTTCCTACCGACATTATGAAAGTAGCCATTAGAGCTAAAACAGGAATAATGATGCTTATTTCTCTGAAGGTGAATTCCCCGATTAGAGATATTGGGATATCGGCATCTCCAAGTGAAGAGCCTCCTTTATCCACAGATATCCACCAGAAAACAGCAGTCATTGAGGCTAGAGCTCCAGATACTAATCCTCTGAAGCTTATCATTTCCCTGATATCATGACGATCGGAGGGCTGGAGTCTCTGGATTATGGACTCCATCAATTCAAGAGATTCGCTAGTTGGACCGTCGAGCCCACCGGATTGATTCATATTGCCCATATGGGCGTTTAGAGGCTCTTCAGAACCCTGGTCTCCCATCACCATCGCTATAATGCGACTCGGTCACATCATAAAGCATGCGTCGGATGGCATGCCGAACATGCCCGACTGGCGACCTAAACTCAGAAGCCGCGCCGATGGAAATCCGAGGATTATGGGTATTCTCAATATCACTCCAGATTCATTTTATGATCAATCCAGACACGAAACAGTAGAGTCTGCAACTGGAGAGGCAATTGCTATGGCTGAGAATGGCGCAGATTGGATAGATATAGGCGGGGAGTCGACAAGACCGGGATCGCGGGCCGTTCCTCCACGGGAGGAAGAGGCTCGAGTAGTACCTGTGATACGAGCCATTAGAGACGAGTTACCGGATATAGGCATCTCAATAGATACCAGGAGGTCCACTGTGGCATCGGCATCACTAGATGCTGGTGCGAACATGATTAACGATGTTTCATCTCTTGGAGATTCCGGTATGGCAGAGGTGATAGTTGAATACGGATGTCCCGTTTGTCTCATGCACATGAAAGGAATTCCAGAAAATATGCAAAAAAATCCACAATACTATGATGTAGTATCTGAAGTCAGGAAGAGTTTGGCAAATTCTACTTCTAAATTAAATCTGCTAGGAGTGGATAATTCCAGGATTATTGTTGATCCGGGGATTGGTTTTGGGAAGCTCCTGCAACACAATCTGTCCTTATTATCATCCGGTAGAGATGTTTTACCCGAGGAAGATATGGGCTTGATGTGGGGAGTTAGCAGAAAGAGTATGTTTGCTGACCTTCTCGGTAGAGATTCTACTGAGGACAGGCTAGCAGGAAGTCTTGGAGTTGCTTCGAAAGCTCGTAGTTATGGTGTTGATATTATCAGGGTCCATGATGTCGCAGAGCATGAGGACCTGTTTTCCACCATCAACTCCCTGAGGTGAAGTATTGACCATAGATTCGGATAACATTGTTGACTTCTCCCCTAACCTTAGATTGGTAGGGACTGCACATGTCAGTAGCAAATCAGTAGAGATGGTTAGGAAGGAAATTTCTGAATATGAACCAGATATCGTTGCAGTTGAACTATGCAAATCTAGGCTTTCATCTCTTAAAGAGCCAGAATCTCTAGACTCTGAAGATTTATTGAAGATAATCAAAGAAGGAAAATCCCCAATGATTCTTCTCCAATCAGCCTTAGCCGCTCAACAGAGAAAAATGGGGCTAACCACCGGGGAGAAGCCCGGAGCCGAGCTTCTAGAAGCAGTACAAAGTGCAGAGGAATCTAATATCCCTGTTGAAATGATAGACAGAGATGTAGTGGTTACTCTCAGAAGAGCTTGGCGCGGGATGGGAATTATTGAGAAGTGGAGAGTTCTGAGCACTCTCCTCTTAGAAGAGGAAGAAGAGGGGGAACTTTCCATAGATGAGATATTGGGAGATTCAGATATGTTGAGTAAGATGATGGAGGATGCAAGAGATGTTGCACCGGGTGCGGGAGAAGTCCTCATCGATGAGAGAGACGCTTTCCTGGCTGGAAGACTCCAACAAATAAGTGGCAATGGAAAGGTACTGGCAGTGGTTGGTGCTGGACATCTAGAAGGAATTGTAAATAATCTCAATGACCCACCTATGGATATTACTTCAAGATTGGCTGATCTTAGCACGGAACCACCCAAGAAGATATGGCCGAAGGTAATTATGGCGGCAGTGCCACTTTTCCTGTTTGGATCGATAGGCTACATGGCATACAATGGCGATATGGAAGAAATTTGGCAGACTGCGGAGACATGGTTGGTGCTCAATGCGGTACTCGCGGGACTGGGGGTATTGATTGTCAGAGGTCATCCTTTGTCTATTTTAGCAGGAGCTTTGGCTTCACCAATTACCTCCCTCAATCCAGCGCTAGCTGCTGGATGGTTCGCTGGTTATGCTCAAATTAAGGTAGACGGTCCAACAGGGGGCGATGCACAGGAGTTTCTCATCCTAGATGATTTCTCACTATTGTGGAGAAATCGGGTTGGGAAGGTTCTGATGGTCACCGTCATGGGTAACATGGGTTCGTCCATAGGAGCTTGGTTGGCTGGCGGGGCTATTTTCATGCAACTTTTCGGCTAATCATCTTGACCCCATTCAAGCGAGCTCCATCCTCTTTCATGCAGATAGTAAAGTACCAACTTGGTCACTACCTCTAAACCTGCTATTGATGCAGCAATTACTTCATCGGAGGTGAATAACCAAGCAAGAATGAAGGTATCGGTAGTTGCTATAACTCTCCACGTAATGGTCTTGACCAAACTACGCCTTTTACTTGCGACCATTTTTATCCTCCACTATATGTTAGAATCTCAGATTGCCTCAATGACAACTGCAATACCTTGGCCTCCCCCTATGCACGCAGTTGCTACGCCGTACCTTCCACCTCTCCTCCTGAGCTCTAATGAGAGAGTCAATAGTAGCCTAGTTCCAGTCGCTGCAAGGGGATGTCCGAGTCCTACCGCTCCTCCGTTAACATTTACTTTCGATGGGTCGATACCTAGATCCTTGATACAGGCTACACACTGTCCGGCAAAGGCCTCGTTAATCTCCCAAAGATCGATATCTTCGACTTTCAGACCGGCTTTCTGAAGAGCCAGATTACTACTCGGAACAGGCCCGTGAGCCATTATTTTTGGGTCCAAACCCACAATTCCCCAAGATATTATTCGTGAAAGTGGCGAATCTCCGTCTGACTTAGCTCTCGCACCCGACTTAACAACAATTGCAGCTGCCCCATCGACTACACCGGATGCATTTCCAGCAGTCACAAGGGAGTCAGGGCCAAAGTGCGTCCTAAGTCCTGAAAGTGACTCCATGGTAGTTCCTATGACAACGTGATCATCATGGGACGAGCCCAGGACTCCTTCGGGGGTAATTACCTCCACGATTTCATCTTCCCAAATGCCGTTTCTGATGCTATTCTCAGCCCTCTGATGACTCAATGCAGCAAAACTATCTGCGTCTTCTCTAGAAACATCAAGCATCTTACATAGCTCATCACTGGTCTGCGCCATGAAATATCCGCACACATCATCCCTCAAATTTGTGAAAAAGTAATCCTCCATGTCGCGGGGAATCTCCTCGCCTTTTCTCGGAGATCTTCCGAGCTTGTATGTGGTTCTCTCATCCCTCAGCACGTGTGGAGATTGGCTTAGGTTCTCCATTCCTCCGGCCACTACTGTCTCCGCTTCTCCAAGCATTATCATCTGTGCCGCTGAAACTACGGATTGGGCGCCGCTTCCACAGAGTCTGTTTATGGTCAACATGGGAACCTGATGAGGAATTCCGGACAGTATTCCAGCTCTTCTGGCCCCGAAAATAGCTTGTGAAGAGGTTTGAAGAGCGTGTCCCATAATCACATGATCTACTTCGGATGGTTCAGTACCAGTCTTCTCAAGAGCTCCTTTAATTGCTATTGATCCCAGTTCCTCCGCACTTATGGAAGCCAGTCTCCCCCCTTGTCCTCCGTCTCCTCTTTTTCCACCTAGCCACTCACAGAAAGGCGTCCTAGCCCCTCCCACAATGACTACGTCTTTATCATCCATGCATTACGCATGGGGATATTGCTCAAGAGTTTGACGATTGGCAGGTCTATGGCTGATCATCCTCAGTCATGGAGCCAAGATAGTCTGGCAACTCTACTCCTGACATCTTTGCAACGTCGTGTATCGGAGGTAAACTCTGTACTAGGCTACTCACAAAGTTACTGGTAGCTGACGAACCCTCTGAGTTATTTCCACTATCCCAGACAGTAATCTTGTCAATCTTCAGGTTCCTGATAGCCTCGGTCTGAGCGGCTACCATGTTCTCGATTTTCTCGACCATCAATAGAGTGGCAGCCGCCTTTGGATCTCCTGAAGCGCTGTTAACCAGATTGCTGTAACCTTGTGCCTTTGCATCGAGAACCTTCTGTATTCCTTCAGCTTCTGCTTCGTACTTAGCCAGAATTGCATCTGCCTCTCCCTGAGCGACTCTCCTCTGCCTCTCAGCTTCTGCATCTGCCTGTATCTCTATTTGCTGTTTCTGGATAGTGACCTGTACGATCTCACTTGCCTTCAATCTCTCCTCCTCCTCGGAGTAGAAAGCCTTCTGAATCTCTGCTTCGGCTTTAGCCTTGGCTACGTCGGCCCTTTGTTTGGCAGACGCTTCTGCTTCCGCCAAATCTGCATTTGCCCTAGCTATTTCGGCTTGAGCTGAGTTCTCTCCGGAAATAGCCATAGCCTCCTGCTGTTCTACGAAAACACGCTGATCGGCCTCTGCGGCTTTTCTTCCCTTCTCTGCCGCAGCCATATTCTCTGCTACGGTGATTTCTCTCTCCTTGCTTGCGATGGCGGCGCCTATCGCACCGTCCCTCTCCGCGTTGGCCACGTCCACTCTAGCATTCTCAACAGCCGTTGCCGCGGCCTTCTTACCGATACTCTCGATATAGTCAGACTCATCTGTAATATCGACAATGTTAACGTTTAGCTGGGTTAGTCCGAACTTCCTAAGCTCCTGATCGACGTTCTGGGTGATGAGCGACAGGAAAGCATCTCGATCTTGATTGATCTGCTCAATTGTTAGGGAGGCTACAGTGAGACGCAACTGACCGAGAATTATCTCCTCGGCTAGTTTCTCTATCTCTGGAATCTTAAATCCTAGAAGCCTCTCTGCTGCATTGGCCATAATGGTGGGTTCCTTGCTAACACCAACTGTAAATGTACTTGGAACGTTAATTCTGATATTTTGAAGGGAGAGTGCCCCCTTTAGATCGATGTTAATTGGCATTGGCTTTAGGGATATATATGCATAATCCTGAATTAATGGCCAAACTAGTGCCGCTCCTCCGTGGACTACACGGGAAGGTTTAGCCCTTCCGTCCGCTGCTTTAGCAGTTCTTCCATATATTACCATTACTTGGTCTGGAGGACATCTCTTGTATCTCTGAGCAAAGAATATCACTGCGGCCACCAAAACCAATATGATTGCAAAAATCATTATCGTTCCTATAGTTCCACCATCTGCTCCTTCTGATTGTCTGAGCGTTGTCATTAACATCCTGTTCACTCCTGACTCTATGAGGCAGGCACAGGTCATGAACTCTTTCCCGAAAATTGGGAAAAAACAGGGCGGGGTGCTAAATCATATTCTTTTTACTAGCAGAACTTCACCCATTGTATCGACCACTTCAATTAGCCTTCCTGTTCCAATTTCTTGCTTGTCCTCGGCCCTTGCATTGTACGTACTGAGAGAACCATTGGTCTCAATCTGAACTTGACCAACTCCCTCATGAGGTATCACCAGGTATACCTGGCCTTTGCAACCGATAGTATCTGCAATATCCACATTTCCGGAAGATTGCATTGCCATAAATAACTCAAATAATTTCGCTGTTCCATACATTGATGCAGTTCCAGCTATTCCTCCTGCTGCCACAGCGACTGGATCTGTCCCGTCTGACTTCAATACCCAAAGTCCAGCCAGGCCGAAGAACATGAGGAATGCCATCACACCTTGGAAAGTCAGAGCCTTGAATGAGGCGTCTGAGCTCATAACATCTATTTCCATTCCGAATAGGCCTTCGAAAACCCCCTCTGCAACGCCGCCTACAAGCATAAGTACGAACCATAGAAGAAATAGAATGCCCCCTAGAAGGGCAGAAATCCCAAAAATCCACTCTAATCCAGTTGCGTCTCCTAGCCCTACGAGGTCAAAGAGGTTGAAATCATTGATATCCACCATAGCCTTTCCTAGGGGATAGGGCATTTGACACATTCGGCGTATTTGGTTTCAAACTAATAATTGGGAACTCCTTCACAACACGCCTCAACCACTCTATGACACCTGGGGCATTCCATGTGTTGCCTCCTAGGAACTGCATCTCCCTTGAAACCACAGATGCAACTCATCGATTTACAGTGGTCAGAGTCCATGGCCAACGAAAGACGAAACTAGGATTTATTCTTCTCGGTGTTTTTTTCCTACTTTTTGTTGTTCCTGATGGCGAGATATCTCTCCGCGGCTAGAATAGGACCTAGTGATGAGCCAGTCACGATTGATGTGATTACAAGGTTCCAACTGCTACTGATATGTTGATCAAGACTAGTGTAAACAAAAAGTGCGATTAGGATCATTATCACAGGGATAGCGAATCTTCTGAGGAAAATCTGGTAACCCCCCATTTGATCATAGGCGGGGTTATCGATAATACGGTCTATCATATCATCGAGACCGGGATTGTTGGCTGACATGATTCTCAGCCTATTAGCCACGCTAGTGCGCCTAGGAATGTCATAAGTGCCGGAATTGCGTACCAAAATGCCCTAATTGCCTTAGGAGTCTTATCTGCAACATCAATAATTCTCCCAGTCTCGTCCCTTACGAACTCAGTCTTTTCCATTTTTGAATATACTTCAGTGAACTCTTTCTCATGTCGTGCTAGGAATAATAGGAAGTATATCCCAAGCATTAGAGAACTCCCCCCCGAAACATTGAGTAGAATACTGAGTAACTCTAGCAAGGCACCTGATGATCCCAGTTGCGATCCTATCAGTAACTGCCCTATTCCGAGCATGAACCAGAGCAACGAGTCCACTCTTGCCATGATGCAGGGAGGGGGGAGTGATTCATCAAGGTGTTCCCGGCAGTGTCACACTAAATGGGCCTGGTACGGTTATCCCAGATTGCCCAAGTACCCTTTGAGTTGCGAATTAATTCGATCGTAGAGTATTGTGTTTGCGGAGAGTTTCTTCTAATTACTCCTAAGGTGAGTTTCATCATTCACCTGTCTGGACGGCCCAGAGTCGGGAGTAAATTCCGTCTTCCTCCAACAGAGATTCGTGAGTACCTGTTTCTGAGATTTCTCCCTTGTGCAGTACAGCAATGATATCTGCATTTCGTACCGTTGAAAGTCTATGAGCTATGATCAGTGTTGTCCTACCTTTCGATATCTGGGAAATCGACCTCTTTAATGCGGCCTCTGTCTCGTTATCCACATTACTCGTAGCCTCGTCTAGGACTAATACTGGAGCGTCTTTGAGAACGGCTCTAGCGATTGCAATTCTCTGTCTCTGACCTCCTGAAAGCCTGTGTCCTCCTTCTCCGATATCAGTATGCCAACCATTGGGCAGCAATTCGATGAATTCAGTAGCCTCTGCTATACGAGCCGCCTCTTCTACGGAGTCAAGGGAGGCTTCGGGATTTCCATATCTGATATTTTCAAGAACAGACCCAGGGAATAGTGTGGTGTTCTGACTCACTAAGGAAATGGATCCTCGGAGTGACTTGAGAGTCAAATCGCATACGTGGTGACCATCTAGGGAGACGGTCCCTGATTGAGGATCATGGAATCTCATTAATAGCCTGATCAATGTGGTCTTTCCCGAGCCAGTGGGACCTACCAAGCCTACAGTTCGACCAGCTGGAACTAGTAGATTGAGGCCTTTGAGGACTTCTTCCCTGTCTGGATATGAAAACTCAACATCTCTAAATTCCAGCTCTCCGCTGACATCTCTGAGTATTATATCCCCCTCCACTATTCCTACTTCTGTGTCCAGTAGATCTAATACTCGGGTAGTTGATGCCATGGCTCTCTGGTATAGATCGAATGTCTCACCGAGTCTAGTGAGTGGCCATAGAAGTCTTTGGGTTATGAATACAATAACTGAATATGCCCCCAAACTAATCCTTCCGTCAAGTGCCATCCATCCCCCGACTAGCATATTGGCAGAGAATGCAAACAAGATAGCCATCCTGATTATTGGAACGAAGGATGCAGACAGTCTGATTGCCTCCTTATTTGCCTCCCTGTAAGACTCCGATGCCTCACTGACCCTAGCAGCCTCTCTACCTTCAGCAGTGAAGGATTTGATTGTGGTTATTCCTTGCAGATTGTTATTCAGAAGAGCGTTCAGATCTGCTACTTGTGTCCTGACTTTGGAATACCTAACTCCTATTCTCCTCTGATACATGAATGACCCAGCTACAATAACAGGTATCGGTACAATGGCCCATAATGCGACTTCAGGAGCCACGGAAAACATGATGCCTCCTACGACTATTATTGTGGTGGCTACCTGAAGGAGATCCGTTGCACCCTGATCGAGAAACCTTTCAAGTTGGTTGACATCGTCGTTCATTATTGCCATTAGTCCACCTGTTGATTGTTGAGAGAACCACTGCATCTCAAGATCTTGAATGTGAGAGTAAGCAGACATACGTAGCTCATGTTGGGCCGTCTGTGCAAGGTTTCTCCAAAGAACTGCATAGAAGTACTGGAAAAGTGACTCGAGAACCCATATTATGACTGTTATGCCGGTCAGGATGTATAGCTGAAGATGGACATCTTCGTAACCCATAT
>DALC01000033.1:6756-8692 GCA_002499325.1 Euryarchaeota archaeon UBA538 | reverse complement strand
GGAGGTGCCAGATCCCAAACCTTGTTCAATACTGAGCAGAGGGATGCTAGGATAACTACTGACCTATGTTCCTCGAGCTGGGAAAGAAGCCTAGCTAGCGGGTGCCTTACTTCTGACATAGCCCCGCCCCTACAACTAGGAGTATGAAGATGCCGAACTCATACAGATGCGAGGGGGCCGCCTGTCCAAGAGTCAGCCCATAGGTCGAAGGCAGCTATGGAGGGGTCGCCGGTCGAGTTGGTCCTTACTGCATACAGATCCCCCGCTGAAACTAGATTGTCTTCGTCCCTATCGTCCCATTGGAATTCCCACCATGCTCCATCCGATGCGGTGACATTGGAGTAATCTGAGTCCATCCTCAGAGAAGCCATTGTGATTGCCCCATCATCGTTACTGGAAAGGCCCCTAATCTCAATCTCTTCTGGAAACGCCTCGGATACCAGATTGTCAGGGACCTCTCCTGCCCACACGCATATTTCGCCGAAATCTGTTGGCTCCCGATATGGATTGAAACCAATAGGGGCTCTAGTCATCCCCTGATTGATATGCAAATCAACATCATCCCCAATCCTGACCGTCAAAACGAATTGCTCTTCCTCTCCGGAATAAGTCTCGATCGCCATTATCATTGGAGGATTTCCCCTTAGTTCGATGACTATTGAGTGTGTGGAATTTGAGCTAGTGGCAACTTGCTGTCTAGAGTCCTCATCACCTGTGATTCTCCACTCTAGATCAGAAATTGTGGTTGTGTCGAAACCGAATGGTGGGATATTATCCGTTTGACCTTGTGAAGATAGAATGGCGAACTCAGCAAAGGGGTCGATATATTCTGGGTTTGCATCCCTTCCCTCAAACCAGACACTGCCAACTCTGATGTTAGTGGTGTGCCCTCCGTCTATTACCTCATTGTTGGAAGTGTAAGAACCAATAGTGACCCTAGTGGAAATGGATCTCAATTCTTTGTTATCGTCTTTGGAGACGCCCCAGTATATTTCTCCAAATTGACCTTGTAATGTTGAAGAGGATGTTGTTTCGATACTGAGTCTATCATAGTAGTTCGCATAATCGATAACATTGAATGAATCCTTGTCAGACAGAATCTCATTAAGCATGTCCGAGGTCAAAGGAAAGCAATCTTCTTCCGGACATTCATTGACTTGACCTGAGAGGCAGCCTGTTACGCCAGAGAGCAACATGAGAACTACCACTAGTCCCACGCGAGTCATGATGTTGGGGGGCGGATTACATAGATGAGGGTATGCAAATATGGTCATTAGTACGAAATGAGCTATGCGAGCCCCCTATATGGGACAATACCTTGGGAGGTACTGTTCAGGAGGGATTCCATGCATACCAACATACTTGTCGTTTACAAGAAGAACTTCGAAGAGGTACATGATATGGCTTTAGCAACCATTAGGCAAGCCTTGGATGAGCTCGTCTCTGAGAATAGAGTACGTGTTGATTACACTGCTAGAGAGACCGTAAGGAGGGCCGATTTCGATGGCCCCGACCTGGTTATTGTTTTGGGAGGGGATGGCACTCTTACTTCAATAGCCCATTCCATAGATGAGTCAACCCCGATAATGGGCGTCAACAGCCATCCTAGGATGAATGATTCCGATGGTTCCTATGGCTTCTACATGGGAAGTGACCCAGAGAATTTCAAGAGTGATATCCATGCTGTAATGGAAGGCAGGGGAATCATCAATGTACTCCCACGTTTACAAGCAGAGATTGTGACTACCAGTGGCAACACGATTGTCACTGATCCGGCTCTAAACGACTTGCTAGTAGCCAACACTCACCAATATCAGCCCTCGAAGTACAGGCTACAGAGGCTGTCTGAGGGAATCGACGTCGTCCAACACTCTTCTGGGTGTCTTTTCTCGACGTTCCTGGGACAGGGAGCTTGGTTCAGGCACGTGGCAAACAT
>DALC01000033.1:0-6366 GCA_002499325.1 Euryarchaeota archaeon UBA538 | reverse complement strand
GACGATCGCGTCGATGACGGTTCTTACTGGGCTTGGACAGGAGAACCCACGGTGATGACTAGTGACATGCACAGGGGCTATGTCGTGGCTGATGGCTGGGACGAGTTTCACTTCACGAGAGGGGCTACCGTGACTGTAGACCTCAATGGCCCCACACTGCAGCTCATAACCTTCCGTAGCACCATACATGACAGGGTAGCCCACTGGATTGGTCAGCAATAAGCAGTCATTGTACGGACTCAATCACAGAATCTGCTCTAGGAATAGCTTTGTTCTGTCATGCTGGGGGTTATCGAAGAACTCATCTGGAGTATTCTCCTCTATCAAGAGACCCTCATCGAAAAGTATGACTCTGTCTGCCACTTCCTTGGCGAAGCCCATCTCATGGGTTACCACTATCATGGTCACGTCCTCCTTCGCAAGATCTACCATCACATCAAGAACCTCCTTAATCATCTCCGGATCGAGAGCTGAGGTGGGCTCATCGAATAGCATTATCTTGGGGTCCATGGCCAAAGCACGAGCAATAGCTACCCTCTGCTGCTGACCACCTGAAAGCTCTGATGGGTACTTGTAAGCCTGCTCAGGTATACCCACTCTCTCCAGAAGCTCAAGAGCTCTTGATTCTGAGCCAGACTTGGACATTCCCTTGACCTTCATTGGAGCCAGAGTGATATTCTCCATTATTGTCAGATGAGGGAATAGATTGAATTGCTGAAAGACGAATCCAACCTCTGATCTGACATACTTCAAATCCTTGATGGAAGTGTCTTCATCAATAGTAATTCCATCTATCTCAATTGTCCCTCCGCTATGAGGCTGAAGCCTATTCAGAGTTCTAATGAATGTAGATTTCCCAGATCCGGAAGGCCCAAGAATTACTATTATCTCGCCTCTTGTTACTTCAATATCAATTCCATTGAGGGCCCAGAAATCTCCAAAGTTTACTTTCACTCCTTCTGTCTTAATTATCAATTCGTTGCTAGTGGTCATGCTACGTCTCCTCCTCCTTCCTTAACCAGCCCAAGGCTCCTCTCCACGTTCATGGAGACCCTGGAAAGGTAGAATGCGAAAACCCAGAATATTAGGGCTGTAAAGTAGACAGGTTCCAGGAAATCCCCTAGGAACCTAAGATCGGTATTTGCCATTGTCTTGGCGATTCTGAAGAAATCGATAATCTCGATAATGAATAGTAGCGTTGTGTCCTTCCAGAGGCCTATGAAAACACTGACGATCGACGGTAGTGTAGTCCTGACCGCGTTTGGTAGCTCGACTTGTAGCTTAATTTGCATCGGACTAAGGCCCAGTGCAAGAGCAGCTTCCTTCTGACCGCTATCCACTGCTTGCAAGCCTCCTCTGATGACCTCGGCTATGTAACAACCTCCGAACAGACTGAATATCGCCATCATCCTCACAATATTATCAAAATCCTCGGGGTTAGTGAAAAGAGGGTCAGCGACATCTGGTAAGAGATACATAGCAAAATAAAGCCAGCAAATCAGTGGACCCGACCTGACTATCTCGATGACTGCGATTCCTGGCCACTTGAGGATAGGGAGATCGCTCTGCCTCGAGAATGCCAGGAAAACCCCTATCGCGAAACCCAGCACACAACCGGCGGCGGCGACGACCAAGTTGATCAGTAATCCCCCCCATCTAGCTGGAGGGACTCCATCTCGGGTTATGAGCTCCAATTGGGCCTCAAGAATACCGAAACCTGCTAGGGTGCTAGCAATGCCCTTGACGAATTCTGGCGGATCAAGCAGTATAATCGTTAGGAAAAATGTAGAAACCGCCATCAGTCCAATATTCTTTTTTGCACGATTGACCCTGTACTCCTCCACTCGTTGAGAGTAGATTCTCATTGTGGTAAAGCAGGCTAATGAAATCACAGATGCTAATACGAGTCTGAAAAGGACTCTATCGATATTGTAATTGGCCTCAAGTGGATTGCCTGCGAATAAAAGTACCACTGCTGTCACAGAGCCAAATCCGAGAAGGAATGATCTCACAGAGGTATTAGAGGCACCGTAGGCCGCTCCCGCTAGCGCCCAAACCAGGAATACTATTGGCCATATCCTCCAATTCTCGGAGACCAAGTAGTCCTGAGTCATCGCCTCAGTTAGATTGGGGCCTAACATCACAGAGACCCTATTGGCCCATACAATGTCCCATCTCATGCTAATTACCAGTATATCGAAGATCCACTCGACCAAGAATAGCATGATAAAGGACGATACTATTCCGAGAAGTGCCGTCGAGCCGAACCATGGAAATCTGATATGGCCATTGAAGGCTGGAGCCATCCTAGTGCGTTTGACGACTGAAATCAGTATTATCCAGCAGACCACCAACCACGAGAGTGCAACGGCCACCGAATAAATCCAGATATCTACTGTGCTTACTTCCCCTCCGATATCGATTGAAGATTCCGTACTGAGTAACATGTAGACCGAGAATACGCTAGAAAGAGCCATACAAAGTAATGAGAGATTAGTATCCATTCTGGAATCCAAATCCCATCTAGACCTACCAGCAACCCCTCGCTCCAATTCAAGAATTCTCCTCATTGAGGATTCGAAGAAACCGGTATCCTGACTCATATCTTCACCCTCGTAACCCTTGCATTGTAGAAGTTCATTATTCCTGAGATGAGTAGGCTGCCTGCCTGATAGATAACCAGAAGAAGCAGGAATAGAGGTATTAATTTCCCCACATTGTTCATCATGACGAATATGACATAGAAGATATCGCTGTATGCCACAATAATGGCAAGGCTGGAATTCTTCCAGACGTTCATGTATTGACTATTGAGCAGGGGTATCATGCTCCTGAGGGCCTGTGGGAGAATCACGAGCCTGAGTCTCTGGTAAGGGGATAGTCCCAGTGAAACTGCAGCTTCAACCTGTCCCCTAGGAAGGGCCTGTATACTGCCCCTGACGATTTCAGCTACAACAGACGCAGTGAAAAGGGTGAGCCCAATTATCAGGGCCATGAATGCTTTAGTAACCTCGAAAGCCGACCCTTCCTCTATGTTCCAAGTACCGGGGATGTTAGGATTCGGCTTGACATAATTAGGCAGGGACATGTCGCCGGTCAGTAGAATCCCTAGACATGCTACTAGCGCCATAGACCAAATTAGAGATTTTCTGGTCAGTGCCTCTGGAGAGTCGTCGATACCGTTTCTGTCCCTGTAACGGCCCCAAGCCCACAGCGAGAAGACTATGCCTAGTGCGATGATGATCCTGAGTGTGTCCGGGCGAGGTAAGAACAGTCCCTGATTACTGTAGTATATCCACCCAGCGATATTGGCTTCATCCTTGAACATAGGGAGAGTCTCACCGAGCTGTAGCATCACCAAGAAGAGTAGAACTGCGAGGGGCATATTCCTGAATACCTCTACGTAAACTGTAGCTAACCCAGATGCGAGCTTATTGCTTGAGAGTCTTGTGACTCCGATGATTACGCCAAGAATGGTACAGAGAATGATGCTCAGTAGAGTTGCTCTTGCGGAGTTCAATATAGCACCGAAGAGGAACTGCCACCTGGTATCTTCCGGGAAGTCAGGCTGTATGGGCCACGCATTGATCTCGAATGTGTTCTTCATATCCATGAAAGACCATGAGAGGTCCCACCTCTCCCTAGTTACTGAATCTGGATTATGCAGAAGGAATAGTAGTCTAGTACTGAGGTAGATAATCAGAGGCAGTCCGATAATCAGTATCATAGTTGATGATCTGCGGTCGTGAGTGAGGGGGTTTCCCGACTCTGAAGATATCTGATAGAATACGAATAAAGCCATTAGAATCAGTATTATGGAGAAGAAAGAGGATATTTCCGAGGAGATAATAGGAGGCAAAAATGAGATATTGAATGCCATACCGATGAAAACTGAGAAGATGATCACTGTGTTGATAATTCTCGAATTGCTTCTGGATAGTGTCTCAAGAGGTAAAATCTCTGTATCATCCACTACAAGAAGGGACGCTAATACGATTGGAGTCCCAATTAGTAGAAACGGCATCCCCTTTGCTGGAGAGAAGTCACCCATAACCGCTAGGGCGATGACCAGAATAGAGATTATCAGAGAAGATAGAGTCAGAGATATTGAGGTAATTTGAAAATTCTTGGATCTGATGGCGGGAACTATCTCGTTCCTGGCTAGCATCATGAATATCAGGAATGTGAAAATTATTACACCTGATAGTGAAAGTGGTTCGTAATATGCTGGATTTTGTTGAACGCCCCCTACCACGAAGGACCTAGACATACTAGAGACTGCCTCGATTGAAGGCGAGAGCATCTTGTTGTTGTAAGCCCACAGAACTACGACAGCCAGCAAGACTTTCACAGATGAAAAAATATTAGCTCTGTTTTGGAGAGATTTGAAATCCATGCAGATTCTTCCGTGGTAATGAGATTGATTGAGGCCCCCGAGGGAGATGATTCCCCCCCGAGGGCTTTCGTTTACCTATTTGCTATCGACTAAACGATTAGCGCATTGGTGGTGCGAACTGCAGGCCACCCTCAGAAACGAGAGCGTTTGCAGTTCCTACACGGGAAAGGACGCATCCTTCCATAGCGGCTGAGCCACTGGTCCCGTCATAGGTTCCATCGCAGAATGAGTTGTCCCATGCCTCTCCATAGTTTCCGGAGGTGGATAGAACACTCTGCATCCATGTTGCTGGTAGCGGGTTGGCGTCAGTACCTAGACCTAGGTTCTGGTTCAGAAGCCTGTCAACCGCTGGATTGGTCGTGTCTGCGTCCATGTAGTTCTCAGAGTCGATTCCCATCTCTTCAGCGGTAACCATTCCGAACCATACCCATGTCACGACATCCTTCCAGTCGGAGTCCATGTCACGTACTGCTGCGCCTAGAGGTTCCTTGGACAGTAGCTCAGGAGCGATCCACAGATCGCAGTCAGTGCAGTCTCCAGCGGCCTCGAGGGTGTACTTCTTTGCAACCATTGCCGACATGTCGCCAGTGAATGCGTCACAGGAGCCAGAAACAAGCTCTGCGGTTGCCTCGGCGGCGTCAGCGACAGGAACTATATCCATACCAACGCTGTTTACTGTGTTCCAGTCAGCGATGTTACCTTCGGTTGTTGTCCCAGTTCCTACGCAAACCTTAGCGCTTGCTAGGTTCAGTGCGGAGTTGTCCATGTCAGCCTGTGGGTATGCATCTCCTCTGATCAGGATTCCCTGGCCATCGAAGAAGTTCATTCCTGCGAAGTCAGCATTCAATCCCACGTCACGGCTTGTTGTCCATGTGGTAGTCCTGATTAGGACATCTATCTCTCCAGAAGCAAGCTTCTCGAATCGGTCTCCAGCGCTCGCTAGGATGTACTCAATCTGAGTATCCGGGTTCAGTCCGATTGCAGCTGCTACAGCCCTGCAGTACTCGATATCGAGTCCGGATCGAACACCATCAGCGTCAGCGAAGCCCATGCCCCACTGGGAGTCCTTAACTCCGCACTTCATCATACCACGGTCGTGGATAGTGTCCAGGGTGCTGACTGGTGTTGCCTCGGCAATACCGGCTAGTCTTCCCTCTTCTCTCGCGGCATCCACGTCCTCATCAGTGAGGTCGGAACCCGCACAGCCCGCAAGGGCTGCAGTCGTCATTAACATCATCATTGTCATAGCGAGCATGCGTCGCATGGCCCGCCTACAACATATAGAGGGTATATACCTTCTCCAAGACGTGTCTTAATCTACCGATTAGAGCGTTTTTAGATAGTATAAATTATCGTTTTGAGGTTGGGAGAAGGGGTGGCCGAAGCCACCCCAACCCCCGTTTTCCGAGTTTCGTAGGAGGTGATCCATCTGCAGGTTCCCCTACAGATACCTTGTTACGACTTAACCCTCCTTGTCGAAGGCAGGCTCGAATACCCCATTATCAAGGTAGCCTCACCCACCCACAACTAAGATGGTTTGACGGGCGGTGTGTGCAAGGAGCAGGGGCATATTCACCGCGCCTTGTTGAGACGCGATTACTACCTAATCCAGCTTCATGGGGGCGGGTTACAGCCCCCAATCCGAACTACGAACGGGTTTCGGGATAGCTTCTTCCTCTCGGAGTAGCAGCCCATTGTCCCGTCCTTTGTATTGCGCGTGTAGCCCATGGCATTCGGATCATACTGACCTACCGTTGCCCTCGCCTTCCTCTGACTTCGCGCCAGCGGTCTCCCTATAGTCCCGTGATCTGCGGACAGACCTTGGCAAATAGGGATGAGGGTCTCGTTCGTTATCTGACTTAACAGAACGCCTTGCGGTACGAACTGACGGCGGCCATGCAATACCTCTCGAACAATCCAGCAAGCTCGTTACACTGGCTTTCATATGTCCGTCGGCCATGGTGAGTTTT
>DALC01000114.1:5298-7514 GCA_002499325.1 Euryarchaeota archaeon UBA538 | reverse complement strand
CAGATGGGTCTTGCGCTGGCATACTTCTCAAATGGTGGAAGGGGCCTCCCCTCATCAATGGTTTAGTCGGAACAAATCGATGGAAAACGGTATCAAAGTACGTTCTGCCTTACGATTTCTATTATTTCCTCAATCTCAGAAGTGTCCATAGCAACTCTCTTGCTGGCTATTATTACTCTAACTCCTGAGACATCCATTGGAGCTAATTCAGCTATTTTAGCACAAATATCTGGATTTTCTGCTAACTTCTCATTCTCCATTAGTCTTGAGAAGAGTGAGACGAAGACTTCTGGATCTGTCTTGATTCCCCCTCTGTTGGTGCTGGCTGCCCATGTTGCGTGTTGGAGAGCCATCATCTGCTCGTAAGATAGTTCTCCTCTTCGTTCGTTTGCGCTCTCAAGAAGATCTCTGACTGTTGCAAAGTCCACAAATTCACGGTCTGCCATCTAATCACCTCTATGCTGGTCTCAAATGCTCTGGCCTAGCCACAACCGTCTTTACCATATTGCCTTGAACGACGCTGACTACGAAAGCGTTTCCCTGTGGCTTGACAATAGTTCCGGTCAGCCCGTGGAATCTCCTGTGGGGCATACCTCTTTGCTCTGCTCCATCCAAGACAATAGAAACCTTGTCGCCTTCCTTGTAGGGATGTAAAGCCCGATTGATGAAGAGTCTCCTTTTCTGAGTCTTCTTCTTCTTGAGGATTGATCTAGTTCCTTGTCTAGTACCATGGGTCCGCGTCGCCATTTTATCACCTTCGACTACAGGTCGTGGAAGCGCTCGACCTGAGACCCGCTATTAAGTTCGTCGGATTGTTATTTATCACTCAATCAGCGTGTATCTCATTGACATCCAACCAGAGGACCTCGCATTCTCTATCAATTACAGACTTAACAGAGGGGACCGTCCTACCCTCATCAGAGTGGACCAGTTCTTTCACGTAGGTCCCAGCCTCACATCTCAAAGAGAACTGTATTTCCTGATTATCTACGATCACGTCTGATATAGAGACAATTTTTCTCTTGCGGGTTTTTGCAGCTCTCCGGTGTGAAACTCTTTTCGGAGTCTGTTGCTCCAAAACTACTCCTGAGAGTGAGTTGATTGACTCAATTATTTTATCTTCGGGGAGAGCATCTTCAATCTTGAACCTGATAGTATATGATTTCTCAGAACGTGTCTCTTTGACCCTGCTGACATCCTTTTTATGACACCACTTTAGAGAGTTTACTTTCACTTTTCCAGGATTGTTAGAGTTTATTTTAGACTCTAGATCTACAAGGTCTGTTTCTCTTATTTTTGGATTCTTTATTTCCAAAACGAAAGGCCTTCCAGAGCCCAAGCATCTGACATCGATATCCTCTCTACCCATTCCGTGAAAGGACGTATCGAATGCCCCCATCTGTGCTTTTACTGGATCTCCAATAATGTCTTGCACTGATTCTCTATACTGCAGACCGGTTCCCTCGCAACTTTCACAGCCGTCTCCTCTACCTCTGCAGGACCGGCAGGGCCAGCGAGTTTGTGGTATCCCTCTGGCGAGTTTTTCATACCTACCATAGATGAAAACTGGTCTAATATCCGTATCGACTCTGAGAGTCAAAGCATCCACTGTTACCATTACATCGGGATACTCCTTGACGAATGCGATTTCCGGAATTTTTCTCAGCATTTCTGCTTGTAATGCCATGGCGAATGAGGCTTTCAGTGGCCTAGATCCACGCGCACCATGTTTCGTTCTAATCGCATCCTCACTCTGAAGGAGGTCTTTTGGGATATGAATCCCTAGTTGCATTGACCTGAATTGAGTATTTTCAAGGGTCTCAATGATCCTCTCAACGATATTACCTACATCATCAAATAGATTTTCACATAGCGGGCACAAATCTGGTATATCGAAATCTGAAAGACTTGAATCCCTTGAGAATGCTTCCTTCCTCAGTGAAGATCCTCCTTCAAAGCCCGAGGATTGGGTTCTTCTTCCTCCTATTCTATGTAGACAATGGTCACATGCTCCAATCTTGATTACATGAGCGATTCCTAATGGGGCCGGACAGGGAGGGGCGTCCCAGTCAATGGAGACTCCTTGTTGGTAGAAATCATCACCATCGAACCACTCGTCATCGGTTTCCTCTTCCTTACTAGGCTCAGTAATCTCAAGTGATTCCGCTACGCCATAGTCAGCACTCGCATACAGAGTCCACTCGTCCTCATCTACA
>DALC01000114.1:4586-4894 GCA_002499325.1 Euryarchaeota archaeon UBA538 | reverse complement strand
CTACGGGGTGCCGATGTGTTTTGACATCTTCGTATCGAGAATCATACTTTCTGACCAGATGATTCGGATATCTTTCTCAAATGTTCGAAGGAATGGATGCCACTTGAGCACCCGGTTGGCCACTCGAATCTTATTGCATAGTTCCCCACCTGCTCTACTTTCGGTTTCACTAGCATCATTCTGGAGATTTCCTCTTCGAACTCTATCTTAATCTGTTCATTTACCTGTCTAGGCTTACACTTCGCGCATTGACAATTCTTTCTTACTTCCAAATAATCAAGCTTGTATGTGTTGTCATCTGAAAACGC
>DALC01000114.1:639-4239 GCA_002499325.1 Euryarchaeota archaeon UBA538 | reverse complement strand
CTTTCAAGCGAGATTAATACTGGAGATTTGTCCATAGCTAGCCTTCCGAATGACTCATCTTATCCTGAGAGTTTAAGATCGCATGCATGAGGAGGCCCACAGGCATTAGCATTACTCCGAAGAAGACGATCAGTCGAGTCTTGCTAATCCCTATTTGGTTCTGTATGGCCTTCCTCCACATCCACCTAGTGGCCATAATATCTCCTGCAACGAAGTGGGACCATGCTAGAACTGTGCCCGATTCGGTTCCAAGTATCTCTACCATAGTGTCGAGGAAATCAATAGGATTGCCCGTAACTAGGTCAATCAGACCAGATGGTTCAAGGATGGCGGTGATTAGCCAAACAGCAAGTGGCCCGATGAATAGGGAGTTTCCTCGCATCCATTCTTTCGTTCTTTCAGATGTCGGCTCAGAAAGCATCAGGAACCAGTAAGGTCCAATCCAGATAGTAGGAACGATGAACAGGACGGTGTAGATTAATTCCATATCTATTACTCCGTCTTCTGGTAATTCTATGTGGCAGTATTGGATATAATACGTGGCTTCTTGATATCTTCGAACCAAGTGTCGGTACCGTTCCAGTCAGGTTCGATTCCCATGTCCGCACAGATTAACTTAGCGGAGATTCTCCCACTTTCCAATATCGTTGGCAGGCCACTTCCTGGATGAGTTCCCCCTCCTACTAGATACAAGTGGTCTAGTTCCTCAAATTTATTCTGTGGCCTTCTCCAAAGCATCTGATCAAGTCCATGTGCTAAGTTGAAAACTGCCCCTTTGTATATGTCACGAGCGGCCCAGTCATCAGGGGTCACTATAGTCTGGGACACTATGTGATCTTTGATTCCTTCGAAGCCTAATTTTTCCATCTGCTTAAGGATTACATCCATGTAATCGTCTTTGATGTCCTCCCAATTAATTCCCTCATGAGAACTACTAGCGGGAACTAGAACATAGATCGTGGAATGTCCCTCTGGAGCCATCGTAGAGTCTGTTACGCAGGCATTCTGGACGTATATCGATGGGTCATCCCAAGTGACTCTGTTCTCAGTGACTTCTTTGAGATTTTTCTGATAGTCCTTAGCCGCATATATCTGATGGTGTGGAGTGTCGTATAATTTATCAATTCCCAAATAAAGCATGTATGTTGAACAGGAGTATGACTTCTGGTCGAGTTTCTTATTGGACCATTTCTTCCTTAGCTTGTCAGGTATTAGTCCCTTCATTCCTGTAGCGAAATCTGCATTCATTACGAATTTATCAGCAGTATATGTTCCATTGTCTGTCCTAGCCCCTATAACCTTCTTGCCTTCGAAAACAAACTCATTAACTGCCTCGTTGAGTATTATCTTAACTCCGAGTTCTCTGGCTATATCAGCCATCTTCTGGGTTATTGTTCCCAGTCCTCCTTCGACATGGAATACCCCATGCTCGTACTCTAGATATGCCAAGATTGTGAAAAGGCTGGGTGCTTGGAAAGGGCTCATTCCAAGATACTTTGTCTGGAATGACATGGCTAATTGCATTCTCTCATCAGTGAACATCTTGGAGAGATCCGAGGATACGCTTCTCCATGGCCTCAATACTTTAGCAACTCTCAAAGCCCTTCTGCTAATGAGGTCCGTCGGTCCTCTCCAAGGAGAATTCAGGCAATTTTTTGAAAGGTTGAGCTTTGTTCTGTTATCTTCTATATATTTCCTGAACCCATTTGCGTTATCCTCCCCGCAAAGTTCTCCAATTTGAGAAACCATATCTTCTAGATCCGTACTGGCGTTTATACTTCCACCTGCTCCGAATACCAGCCTGTAATTTGGATTCAATTCGATTAGCCCTAGCTCTTCCCTGGCATCTAGACCGAGGGCCTCAAAGATTTCCTCCGCAATTTCTGGATAGTGGAAAAAAGTAGGTCCGTTGTCGTATTTGAAACCATCTTTTTCGAAGACCCGTGTTCTACCTCCGACATCATCTGATTTCTCAAGTATCGTAACATTGATTCCTGCCTTGGCTAGAAGCATTGAGCATGCTAATCCACCCGGTCCCGCGCCAACAACTACTACATCACTATGCCCTGACATTATATCACTCCAAATCTAAGCCGGATTTGAACTCATCCAATGAAGCTCTCATCTCGGGAATCAATTTTACACCTGGATAGGTCCTAATAACTAGTCCATCCATGTACATAAGTGAGCGTATTATGGGGAATCCCTCTTCCCCATAGTCAGCTCCAGCATTCTCAACTGCAGATCTCACAGTTTTCATCATTACTTCTGTCAAACTCTGCTGACCAACACTCAAATTTTCGAAGTCATTGTAGATTACATGCATATCTTTCTTGAATTGGTTTACTTCATCTGATCTTGGTCTTCTCTCTGCAAGAGAAATGAGAGATTCAAAGGCCAAGTCTTTGTCATCTGCAGATAGATGATAGAAGAAGTTGAAAAGGGATTTGCTGACTTTTCTTGGGGCCTCACATATCGCTCCGTTATCAATAAAGACGAAATTTCCATTGGGATCCATGATACAGTTACCCGGATGAAGATCTCCATGGAAAGTTCCTATCCCGAACATGAAAGCACCGTGAATTCTGAATAGCTCAAGAAGATCCTCCCATTCTAAGCTGGAGGACTCGATGCCTTGTTCCAAGGTTTGTCCTTTAACGAATTCAGAAACTAAGACGTGTCTGTTGGAAAGCTCTGGATAGTATACGGGGAATCTAAGTCTAGGCATAGGAAAATCACTTGATAGATCTTCTTTGATCGTACTGAGTCTGGAAGCTCCGTTTATCTCGTTTCGAAGATCTAGCTCACGGAGAGTATAGTCTTCAACGTGCTCTAATAGAGCGATTGGATTTCCTACCTTTCTTAGTTTTGGTGAGATAACCATAGCAATTTTGAGCCACCGGCTCATTCTTTTCACATCTCTCTTAAACTTCTTCTCATGATCATCTTTGATTATTTTCACGACTACTTCGTTGCCTGATTTCAGTCTTGCTCTGTGTACCTGGCCAACTGATGCAGCAGCCAGTGGCTCTACATCAAACCAAGAGATTTCATCGTGATACGCATCTGGAGCCTTGTCCTTCAATATCCTAAAAACATCTTCCGTTGGTATGGTGGAAGCACTGCTGTACAGGGCCTGAAGTTGCTTGCACTTCTCTAGGCTGATGATGTCTGGCCTAAGAGCAAATATCTGAGCTAGCTTCACCGCAAGTAGTCCCTGTCTCTCTATCCACTCCAGATTGGCAGGAGATTTTCTAGTAACCTGCCTCATGAAGAGTGTGAACTTAAGTAGACGCACAATAATACGCAGGGAACTATGAATATAATGTGATGTATGTATTCTGATGACTAACTATTGAAATTAATATCATATTTCACTGAGTTATCAGCATTTTCAATCGTTGTCCTAGTAATCTCCACGCTTGAGTCATCTGAGTATCTTGAGAGAAGAGCTCCCTCGATTATTCCATCGTCCAAGGAGTGTATTGGGAGTCCGCCTGGCTTACTTGACGGGTGCTCTACTAAAATATGGAACAGGGGATCTATATCGTAGCTTAGCTGTCCGAGTCCTGCATACTCCCACCAATCCATCATCTCATT
>DALC01000114.1:0-271 GCA_002499325.1 Euryarchaeota archaeon UBA538 | reverse complement strand
CCAACTCTATTTCCTACCTGTCTGAGAAGATGCTGGACGTCTATTCCGAATGCGGAAAGAGCCTCAATACCACCAGATTCTAGATTTCTTCTGGCATCACTTATTTCGAGTCCTGAAGCAAGAAACGCATCTGGATTAAATGGAGTATCTCCTTCTGGGATATCATCAGATATCTGAAGAACATCTCTGATCTTCTCGAGGAATGAGCCACTATCAATGGTTAGCTTCAGAGGGTCTACAATTCTCTCCTCAGTGAATCTTTTTGAGGCTA
>DALC01000088.1 GCA_002499325.1 Euryarchaeota archaeon UBA538 | reverse complement strand
GCTAGAAATGCGTCACGCATTGAGACTACCAGTACTTCTAAGGCTTCGTCAAGACTGATGCTTGACGACATATTTGATTCGGAGGGTTGCTCCACTATCAAATTTAGCTGAGTTGACCTTTCTCATTTTATCTCATAATGATTTGAGGATGATCATTTTCTTATCTTTTCAGGAGTGAGCTCAAGAGCACAAGCGCAAAGTGCTCGACCGGTATCCCAGAGTCGTGTCAAGAGCTGTTCTTTCATGGGTCATAGAGCAGCTTGATGCAGGAGAAAGAGTTGCGATGGCATCCGTAATAGAGGCGTTTGGGAGTGTCCCGGGTAAGCCAGGAGCCAAGCTAGCTGTCTCTACTTCGGGTAAGAAATTTGGAACTGTGGGAGGAGCTGGTCTTGAGCTCAAGATAGAGCAAAATCTTCTAGAAATGCTATCTAAATCAAAGTCTCAGATGAGGAAAACAGGTGGTAAGATTGAGACTTATTTACTTTACAAGGATGGGAAGGGAAAAGAAGTCGTAGCCCTTGATAGCCTGTGTGGGGGTCAGCTGAAGGTGTCTTTGGAGGTTATTGAACCGGTCCCACATATTCTGATTGCCGGGGGAGGCCATGTTGGCAAATCCGTATCCATAGTCTGCGATACGCTTGGTTGGCAACACAGTGTCTTCGATGTTAGAAGTGAGTTCTCTAACCAACAGAGATTTCCCACGGCAACTGAGACAGTATCGTGTTCGGTTGAAGATTTCCTGAAAAGCGAAAAAAAATCCTCTTTGAGTAGATTCTCGGATGTCCTAGTTCTTGGTCACGATTGGTCGGTAGATCAAGAGCTACTGATTGGTCTGCTCAGAGACTCTCCAGATAACCTTAGGATAGGCGTCATCGGTTCTAAGTCGAAATGGAAAGGTTTTGTCAGGGCCGCAGAGGAATCTGGGATACGTAAAGATGGTCTATCTAATGCTAGATGCCCCATAGGACTGGAGATTGGGGCCGATAGTCCCGAGGAGATTGCCGTGGCAATATGTGCTGAGATTCTATCGATGGAAAGGGGAGCCTGAGAGACGAAGACTGAAATTATCCCCCCTTGACCGAATGGTGTGCGAGTAACCGCTCTCGGGACCATTTTCTTGTTTCTAATGCCACTACTAAGTGGTTGTATAATCGGAGATGATGTATCGGTTTTTGAAGATGAAGTTGTGAATGAGAGTTTCGGGCCATACACCGTAGTAGCCCCTATTGATACCGGCATTAATGTCTACCACAATCACTTCATTATGAATGAGAGTTATCCACAGTCGCTACTAGACGGCTTGAATGTGACAATGATATGTGATATCACAACAGAAGGATCCTGGCAGGAGAGATATGAAGCTGACAAAGAAAACTGTTGGGATTTGATATCTCCCTCAGATATAGTATGGTTCAAGGGAACTAGGATCATTGGCACATCCCCTGATAATGGAACAGATATACCAATTTTGGATGACCCCCAAGATGGGCATGGTACTGCTGTCACGGGAGCGGTATTAGACGCTAATCCGGAAGCGGTTATTTTCTTCGTTGAGGGTTTCAGCGATGCTGCCGTTCTGGCAGCTGCCAATCAGCCTCTAGTTGATATCATCACTACTAGTTTCGGGCCTATCGGATCAGTACCAGTGCCTGGAATAGAAGACGCTACCAAAGTAGCGGTTGTTCAGAATAAGAAAATTCATGCTGGAGCGGCTGATAACTCTCCCTCACCCGCAGTTCAGGACTCGACTGCTGGGCCGCCATGGAGTATTGGTGTTTCTGGATACGCCGAGGAAGGAGACGATCAAAAAGAAACAATGAGCGGATCATATCCCGATATTGCAGCTGATTGGACTCAAATTCTCCCTAATCATGACGATATTGACGGGTATCACGAAACCTCAGGGACCTCATTCGCTACACCAAGAACGGCTGGGCTTCTGTCGAAGATAATACAGACACTAAGATTCGACTACAACGATTTTTCCTCTGGAGCTGACCCCGTATTGAGATCAGGATTTATGGTCCAAGGAGATGGTATGAACATCTCGAATGACCATCTACGTGATGCCCTTAACTTGTCTGCCTGGTATCCTTCATCCTCTACATGGGACCCATTGTCCGGAACTATGCCAATATCTCCTGTGGCGCCCTGCTCGCAGGTAGGGTGGGGTGTGGTGAACGAGAGTAATGTTCAGCCCATCATCGATCATTTGAGAGGAGATGCGGAGATGGATCAGAGGCCTTCTGATGTTGTAATGTGTATGGAGGCTAATCAAGCCATCAGAGAGGCCTACTGGACATAAAAATACAAAAATAGAACGATCACGGATACCGATGGTTTCAATAAAGAACTTCTTCAAGTTAATTTATGAGGAGAGTCACTCTGAGATGGAACCTCTCTTCCCTCCAAGGTTCTAAGGAAATCTCTAATATCCTCAAGATTGTTGATAGTGTAGAGGTCCTCAGTCATCTTTCCGTCACAGGTAATGGAGTTCTCCAACTAGCGGAAATAAGATTGAAGGAGGACAAAACGTTAGAGGATATTTCAGAAATTAGTTGGCTTGAGGTTATTGAAGTTCTGGAGGAGGAGGAAGATTCAGTAGTTGTGAGCCTATTGTGTACTCATCCTTTCGCGAAGTCCGCCATAGAGCTTTCGAATATCCAAGTTTATCCCCCATACGGGATTGATTCTGTCAGAGGAATGGAAATCCGAATGTCAGGACTATCTGATTCGGTCAGAAGATTTGTTTCAACGCTCAGAGTAGTCATTCCCCCTGATAAGATAAGCGTGAACTCGATTAGAGACCCAAAAAGAAATGGTTGGACTGATGGCCTAACTGAAAAGCAGAAGGAGGTAATTTCCTATGCCATTGGAAGGGGCTATTTCGAACCTGATTCAAAAATCAAATTGAAAGATATAGCTGAAGGACTGGGTATGGCTAGAAGCACACTAGGCGAACACATGAAAAGAGCAGAGTATGAAATTATGAAAAAAGTAGCTGAGGATCTGGATTGACCCCAAGGGGGTCAAAACACAATGCTCAAGTTGCTGACTGCTCCGGTCAGTGTAATGGTGCAGTACAGCCTACCCATGGTCCCCGGGCCGGACAAGATTAACTGGGAGGCCCAAGTAAACGGTAGAATGGTCAGTTTTCCGATCGATAGTAATGCTATTCTCCTGGATATTCTACGAGACAAAGGAGGTAGCTTGGGGACTAAAAGAGGGTGTGATTTGGGAACCTGCGGTTGTTGTAGCGTAATTATCGATGGAACTCCAAAACTGTCTTGCTTAGTAATGGCTCAAGATGCTGAGGGATGCGAGATTACTACTGTTGAGGGTTTATCTTCTGGCCATCACCTACATCCCATCCAACAGACATTTGCGGATTGCGGAGGGAGTCAGTGTGGCTTTTGCACGCCTGGTTTTCTTGTAGTCTCAGCGGCACTTTTAGAAGAGAATCCGTCTCCAA
>DALC01000086.1 GCA_002499325.1 Euryarchaeota archaeon UBA538 | reverse complement strand
TCCGTGTGTGAGAAATTTCACAATCGGGGAGCCTTTCTCGGATGAAATCTGGGACGAGACTGGCAACAAATGGGCTGTTTTTGGGAACGTTGAGGGAGGTAATTGCTGTGAGCACTACCTTGCCGCTACCAAGGAGGGCTGGATAATGAATTTTGGAGGGGAGTACCCCACTTGGTCCGAAGATAGGGGACATACATGGCAGGAGTATCAACCCTCAATATTCTCTCAGCTGGGATGCATGGAGCCCAAGCCAACAGTACCTGGGCAGGAGGGGCTGGGAGAGGGAAGTATAGTCCAGGCGACCAATGGGGATATTATTTCCATGGGGTGGTTCCCATATCCGAGTGCTAGTGGCGCCGATCAATTCTATGCGTTCTTCTATGACGCCGAAGACGAAGAGTGGAGTTGGTGTTTCAACAGGACTCCAGAGCCTTTCTATGATCGTTCTTGGCAAGTCGAGGTAATAGGCCCGATTAACGGAGGACTCTACGGCAACGGGCCATGGGCCAGTCTTGTAATTTCCAACTTCTGGCACCAAGTACAGAATGTGGGAGGCCAGATTTCCACTGACGGACTAAATTACGAATACTTTGGCTTCCCAGATAGGGATGCTGGCTTGGATATAATAGAAGTAGATCTAAGTCCTTCTGAACTGGGGCCTGAGTGGGATTTCACTAAGCCTCATAAAGAGATGAGAGCTTTTCCGGTTCCCTCAGGAGGTCTGTACTTCCCAGACTACTTCATTGATGGCAGGGATGCATTTCTCGATACCTCGCTCAATTGGTGGACAGGGGTTACATTAGGTGGCAATTCCCTACCCTCTCAGTATTGTGCTTTCGACTCATCAACAGCTCTACATTGCGTCACCACGAGTAATTCTAACCTCACCCATATGCTCTCTTGGGATGGGGGGGAGACATGGGAGAACCAATCATATGATCTCTCAATAGAGGCCACAGGATTGGAGGAGTGGGAATTTCACTCAAATGGATTGCACGACCTATTCGTTCTCAATGTAAGGTATCAGAGCTTTTCTGGGCCCGATGTGGATATAGCTTGGCATGTTAGGGACTTCTCCGAGAGTATGGTTCCAGACTCGAGGACCTATATCGGGCAAGGCGATCTTGACTCGACATCCGGAGCAGGAAATGACATCAGATTCGACTTCGCTAGCATGGGAATCCTTCCAGATGGTGGCTCATTCATAGCGTATCAGGACTCTACCGACCCTGATCCATTGTTCTCAGTGGAGTTATTACTGCCACCAGGATACATAGCAAAATCCCAGACACTATAGAGGAAGAAGCACGATTTCAATCGACCGATTTAGAGATTGACTAGCATCAAGTCTTCTCGACACGGACCGATATTTTCACTCCATCTACTGCGAATTCCATGGAGTTATCATCAGCCACTCCCTCGTTCAGATATGCTTTCTCTGAGCGAGTCTCAGATACTACTCGCTCCCAGTCTCTATCGGATAATTTACCGTCCTCGATCCAAACGCTGAGATTTATCGTCGCCTCAATTTCTAGGTCTAAATCCTTCCTTTTAGCCTGAATTCTCCTAATTATATCTCTGGAAAGGCCTTTTGAAAGGAGATCTTCATCAACTTCCATATCCAGAACCAGAGAGACATCCCCATAATCTCCAGAGAGCGTCTCTGCGGCAAAACCCTCCCTTTCAACTCTCTTTATGTCAATATCACTGACATTAATCTCATACCCTCCGACAGCTGCAATTCCAGCCTCAATCTCAAGTAGTAATGACTCAGGATCAATCATCTGTAACTCAGAGAGAACTTTCGGGAGGTCAGCTCTACACTTGGCTCCAAGAGCCTTCCTATTAGGCACAATTTCGATCTTCTGGAAAGTATCCAAGTCGTCTATGACGCTGATTTCCTCAACATTAAGCTCCTCCGAGAGAATTTCATGGAAGCTCGACAGGTCAGGACCGCCTACTATCCATCCTGATCTACACGGAAGCCTCTGTCTCCTCCCAGCATCTACCCTTACTCTCCTGCCCGCTTCAGCAATTGACCTAACCAACTCCATCTCCATTTCTACCAAGGGATCAACGGGAGGAAGGGAACTCTCGATAATATCAGAACCAACAGGCCAATCCGCCAAGTGAACAGATGATCCAGTCAGCCCCCTATGTATTGCGTCAGACACGAAAGGAGATACAGGTGCCATAAGCCTACAAACTATCAGGAGAACTTCATGGAGTGTGTTCTGACAAGAATGCTTGTCTAAACTATCCACTTCATTCCATAGCCTCCTTCTAGACCTTCTAACATACCAGTTTGAAAAATCATTAACTACGAAAGCCTCTAAATCCCTTCCAGCTTTATGAAAGTCCCATCGAACGAATTTATCATGATATCCCTGTGCCATCGATGAAGCCTTCGATAAAATCCATCTGTCAAGATGGCTTCTCTCTTCTAGTGGGACAAATGTGTCATCATTACCAGGATCAAATCCATCGAGCGAGGCGTAATCGGCATGGAACTTGTATACATTCCACAATGTCAAAAACATCTTCGCATAAGACTCTCTCACCCCATTTGGATCAAAGTTCGTAGGCGACCAAGGGGCACTCTGAGTTGTCATATACCATCTAATTGAATCAGCGCCTTCCTTGTTGAAATGGTCCCAGGGATTCACGACATTCCCCTTCGACTTACTCATCTTCTTCCCGTCCTTATCGAGGATATGGCCCAGAGAAAGGCATCTACGATAGCATATGCTATCGAAAACTGTTGTGGAAACCGCCATCAAGGAATAGAACCAACCCCTGGTTTGATCTACTGCTTCACAAATGTAATCAACCGGGAAAGAGCCATCAAACTTGTCCTCATTTTCAAAGGGGTAGTGCCATTGGGCGAATGACGCACAACCAGAGTCAAACCAGCAGTCCATTACATAGGGTTCCCTAATCATCTCGCCATCGCATCCCACTTGCGGGCAAGATAGGGTAATATCATCAACATACGGTCTGTGTAGTTCCGGCGGCATTTCCGAGGATTCAGTCTTCATTTCCGAGAGCTCTTCTACACTCCCAACACAGTGTTCACTCCCGCACTTCTTGCAAATCCAGACTGGAAGAGGGGTCCCCCAGTATCTTTCCCTACTGATCGCCCAGTCCTTGATGTTGGATAGCCATTCCCCCATTCTTTTTGATCCAGTCCACTCAGGCGCCCATTCGACTTCTGAGTTGTATTGTAGTATCTGTTCTTTCACTGCAGTCATTCTAACGAACCAGCTATCCATTGCATAATACAACAACGGATGATCTGTCCTCCAACAGTGAGGATAATCGTGAGTGTACGAGTGCTCTCTGTAAAGGAGCCCTTCCTTCTCCAGTAAATCAATAATAATGTCGTCGCACTGTTTGACATTTTTCCCATCAATATCACTGTGGGTCCCTTCGATAAATTTGCCGTCCATCCCCACGGTATGTTGCGCTGGAAATCCAACTTCCATGCCAAGACTGTAGTCTTCCTCGCCATACATAACCGCAGTATGCACAACCCCGGTTCCATCAGTGGTAGTGACAAAGTCCGCCCCTACTATGGTCCACGCGGACGGATGTCCCTCTCCATCAATGGCTCCCGGAAAAAGTGGCTTGTATGATTTTCCAATTATTTCTGAACCGGCAAACTCGTCCAATACCTCGATGTGGTTTCTCAATACATTACCAATCAGGTCCTTGGCTAGAATCAATTCTTCGCCAACCTCCGCCCCTCCTCTGCCTTCCCACGAATCAGACGGACCAGAGGTTATCTTCACTCTGCAGTAGGTTACATCTGGACCAACTGCAAGACCTACATTGCCCGGAAGTGTCCAGGGAGTAGTAGTCCAAGCCAATACAGAAGCTTCATCCTCCAGAAGCTTGAATTTCACAAACACTGCAGGCTCAGTAACCTCTTTGTAACCCAGGGAAACTTCGTGGCTAGAGTAGCTAGTTCCCGTTTGAGGGCAATATGGTAGAACCTTGTGGCCCCTAAATAGAAGCCCCTTATCGAACATCTGCTTCAATGACCACCATGCCGATTCTATGTATTGGTCATGCAGAGTTACATAGGGATCGTCAAGATCGACCCAGAAACCCATTCTCTCTGTCATTTCTCTCCAGGTCTCCTCGTAAGTCCACACGCTCTCCTTACATTTCTCGTTGAATTCTTTCATGCCATAAGCTTCAATCTCTTCGTTGGACATCAGGTTTAGTTGCTTCTGGACCTCAATCTCTACCGGTAGGCCATGAGTGTCCCAACCTGCCTTTCTTTCAACTACATGCCCTTGCATTGTCTTCCATCTGCACACCATATCTTTGAACAGTCTTGAAATTACATGATGGATACCAGGTTTCCCATTGGCAGTGGGGGGCCCTTCGAGAAATGTGAAAGCGGACCCATGTCCCCTCCTCGAGTCAATAGATTTGGCAAAAGTCCCCTCGACTCTCCAAGTATCCATCAAGGAGCTCTCGAGGGCAACTGGATCAAACTCACCCGCAGGCTCGGGCACTACCATGACCTCGGGAGTAAAGGCATCGTATTGAATATGACTCGTTATAAGATTTGGACATATCTGACTAGTAGAGTTCAATAATGTCTTCACCAACGCCGTGATATGACAGAGACGCTGACAGTCAATGTCGGAGGTATGACCTGTGACGGTTGCTCATCAAATGTGTCTTCAGCTCTAAATTCACTAGCCTCTGTCTCATCTGCAAATGTATCTCATTTAACCGGAACAGCCGTCATTACTCACACGGGAGCGACCTTCGAGGAGATTAAACTCACAATTCAAAAGTCCGGATATCTTGTAGATGGGGAGTCTGAACCATTCAATTGGACAGACGGCCCTGTGTGGAGGCAGTCCGCCCATAACACGAAATGGTGTTTGGTTGGATGCAGTATCGGAGATTTCGGAACCATCGCCGCATTCCAATTTATTCCTTATTTTAATGATCTTGGATGGTCTACAATGTCGATTATGCTACTCGCGATGTTCAATGGGATCATGACCTCCATCGCTCTCGAGACATTCATCCTATCCGCACAGATGGCATTGAACGAAGCTTTCAGAGTCGCTATTGGAATGTCTCTAATTTCGATGATTTCAATGGAAGCGGCTATGAATATTGTTGATGTCATACTGACCGGAGGGGCCAAGCTGACCTTGTGGGTCATAATTCCGATGTTGGTCGCAGGATTCCTGACGCCATGGCCCTACAATTACTGGAGACTCAAGAAATACGGAGTAGCTTGCCACTAGGTGATGTATCATGCAGAACTGGGAAACACTAGGTAATGAGATTACTGAATGGATATTGGACTATGCCAACAGCAACGGGATAACAACCCTAGTAGTGGGAGTTTCCGGGGGGATAGATTCAGCTGTAACTTCCACCCTATGTGCCAAAACCGGACTCAATACACTCGCCCTAAACATGCCTATCCATCAGATCGAAGATCAATTCAATCTTTCGAATCAGCATTTGTCATGGCTGACAAAAAATTGGGACAATGTTAGATGCGAGACTATCGATTTGTCTGAAACATTTGACTCATTTAGTAGTGCTTTTGGGGACAACTCCACAAATCATAGTCTTGCAAATTCTAGAGCCAGACTTAGGATGGCCGCCTTGTATAATTTCGCCGGCATTGAAGCCATCAATGGCATTGTTGTGGGTACGGGAAACAAGGTTGAAGATTTCGGAGTTGGATTTTACACCAAGTATGGTGATGGCGGAGTAGATATCTCTCCTATTGCCGATCTCTACAAATCAGAAGTATACGCACTTGCCGACGCCTTAGGAGTCATCCAAGAAATTCAAGACGCCGCTCCAACCGATGGCCTCTGGTTAGACGGTAGGACCGACGAGGAACAGATGGGGGCTACCTATGAGGAACTAGAGTGGGCTATGAGGGAGATTGAGAACCCTTCAGAAAAGGAGCCCACTGAAAGGCAGAGACAGGTAATGGAAAGATACATCGAACTCAATAAGGCTAATTCGCACAAGATGGAGCCTATTCCAGTGTTCAAGAGAAGTGACCGCTGACTTCAATTATTGGCGACACGCCGGTCGTTTCATGGATGAACTACCACAAACCCAGACCAGCTATGCCGATAGTGGCCAGATGATGGCTGT
>DALC01000035.1 GCA_002499325.1 Euryarchaeota archaeon UBA538 | reverse complement strand
ACAGGGATGGAAGCTGGCAAATCAATGATTTGCCTGCTGAGGTCGGTATTGGGCCAAATACGACGGTTACCAAATCACTCATACACCGGCCACTGCTGGGCATGACATGGAAACGGTACAGACGCTTTCCGAGTCATTCAACGACTCATCATGGGGCTTCGCACTGAACATAGTCACCGTCCTGCTAATGTACGGCCCCTTCTACCTGGCTAACACCGGTGCAATGCTTTTCGGTAAGTGGATTCCAGATAAGTTCGGTTTCAATAGTATCGTAATTGACCAAGGAAGGACTCTGAGTGATGGATTCAGAGCTCTGGGGGATGGTAAGACGTGGAATGGATTCTTGGGAGGGGCTTTCTTTAGCGGTGCTCTTACTGTTCTGACACACCATCTGTGGGGAGGAAGAAACGATGCTGAGTCCAGGCCTTTCATTGATCCGACTCTATGGGCGACTTCCGATGACTGGTTTTGGATAGGTGGAGAATGGGGTGCGGCCTTTACAATGGGATTTGTACTCGGGACGGCCTGTATGACTGGTGACTTGGTTGGTTCCTACTTCAAGAGGAGGAAGGGCCACAAAAGAGAGGGTAATGAGAGCTCTCAGGCACCTATCCTGGACACTCTGACTTTCGCGGTTGCCATATTTGCCGCCGCTTTCCTGTTCTTTGAAGGACAAATAATTACCAGTCCGGATTTGATGAATGAGATAATCTTGCTACTGATTCTGACTCCAGTGATTCACAGGGCGACTAACATTATTGGATTCAAGCTTGGATTGAAGTCAGTTCCATACTGAAAACAGCAGAACAGTAGAGTTATTCATTGCGTGCCATGCGAGCAACCATGACATCCATGTCAGTGCTTATTATCGGCTCCGGAGGAAGGGAGCATGCCTTGGCGATAGGCCTATCTCAGAGTCCCTCAATTGGGTCAATTCATACGGCTCCAGGGAACGCAGGAACGGCGATTCTAGGGACAAATCATGAGATTGATGCCATGGATATCGAGGGGTTAGTATCTCTGGCACAGGAAATATCAGCTGATTTGGTAGTTGTAGGCCCTGAAGGTCCTCTAGTGGCAGGAATTTCCGACAGGTTGAGGGAAATTGGGATTCCCACCTTCGGACCGGGTGCGAAGGGGGCTATGTTGGAAGGATCAAAGACCCATGCAAAGGACCTGATGGGGAAATTAGGCATACCCACCGCTGACTCGGTCAGATTAGACGAGCATTCAGATATCGAAGTTTTTCTACAAGGAAATCGTCCCCCGTGGGTCATCAAAAGAGATGTTCTTGCGTCTGGAAAGGGAGTAGTGGTTACGTCCGAAATTGACGAAGCATCGAAGTTTATTCTCGATTCAATAGAGGGAGATGGATTTGTCATCGCAGAAGAATTTCTGCAGGGTGAGGAAGCATCTTTATTGGTCCTAATGGATGAATCTGGCTATGTTTGCCTGCCTCCGAGCCAAGACCACAAGAGGGCCCGGGAGGGAGATAAGGGACCAAACACTGGAGGAATGGGCGCCTATGCCCCGGCTCCCATAGTCACTTCATCAGTACTCAGGAGGGCAGTTGACGAGATTGTTGAGCCAATGCACCATTACCTGAGGAACCAAGAAGACCCCTACCGAGGAGTTCTCTACGTCGGACTGATGATTGACTCTGAGGGGGCTCCCAGAGTAGTAGAGTACAATGTCAGGTTCGGGGACCCAGAAACACAAGTCACAATTCCCCTGATAGAAGGGGATCTAGGAGAGCTCCTGCTCGCTACAGCAACAGGTAATCTTTCCAGCCTGTCTCCCTCTTTTTCCGATTCCCACTCAGCGACTGTGGTTCTAGCTTCGCAGGGCTACCCAGAATCATCGGAAACCGGAAGGGAGATTTCTGGGGCGGACCTTGAGATAGATGAGGGAGTTTTGAGAGGATACGTTCACTTCGCAGGAGCGTCGATGACCGGTGGCAGATTGGTATCCAGTGGCGGGAGGGTCTTAGCGGCCACCGGAATAGCCCCAAGCTTAACTGAGGCACTGGACGTAGCCTACCAAATTATGGACTCAATTTCCCTAGAGGGTTCGTATTTTAGGACCGATATCGGACACAGAGAATTATCCCGGAGAGAGTAGTTTTTTTGATGATATATTCATCCATACTCCCTGAGAACGGTTATAAAAGAAAGTAAAATCGCGACGACGCTAGCCTTCAGGCTAAGCAGACGGTGAAACCAATGAACGTAAGAGAAGATGCGAAAGCAGACGGGAACTCCCTGAAGGAACTCGTGCCAGTTTCGGCCATATTGGTCGCTTTAGTGGCGCTTTTTCTGGGGTCGGAGGCTTTAGCAAATGGAACAATGGAGAATGACGGGTACCTGAGAATCCTGACCCTCCCACTGGCGGCTGCACTCGCGGCGTCTTTCGGAAGGGTCCTTTCTGTTTCAGACCTCGGGATACCAAGCCATTTCAAGACCGGAGTATTGTCAGCTCTTTTCGTAGCAGTTTCTGCTGTCCCTGAGCTTGCTCCAGGGTTAGTAGAAATTGACACCATTGTCACCTTCACATTCACATTCGTCGGAATAGCCACAATGATGCTGGTCAACTCAAACAGGAGGGAGGAGGCCAACTTACTACTCGTGGCAGTAGTCGGATTCTTCCTTTCAGCATCCTTGGCAGCTTCCACAGATTTCGGATCAGAATCATGGGCCGGGACAGATGAGGAAATGATTGACGCAG
>DALC01000037.1:11621-14421 GCA_002499325.1 Euryarchaeota archaeon UBA538 | reverse complement strand
GATTTAAGCCAGCCATCTTCTGTCATTGTGGAAGCTGTAGCCTCTGGATCCTTGTAATAACCCGGCATAATGTGCCTTCCACTGAACTGGATTTCTCCGTTGCCGTCATTATCAGGGTCGGCTATTCTAAGCCCAGTTCCGTCAAACGGCTTCCCTACTGAGCCTATCCTATTGTGTGCAGGAGATCCTAAAGTGGCGCCAGCAGTGGTCTCAGTCATACCATATCCCTCAAACAAAGGAACTCCAAGCTTGCCGAACAACTTCAGAATGTCCGGATTTATTGGAGCGGCACCAGTGACGGCAAATTTAACATTAGTAAAACCAATTTTCTCTTTCGCCTTCTTTTTGATAATTCCTCCCAAAACAGGTATACTCAATAACCAGGCGGCAGGGAGTCCAGCGACTAGATTACTGTACACCTTCTCATATATCCTTGGTACCCCAATGAAAAGATGGGGCATTACTTCTTTGCAATAATCAATGGAATGAAGTGGGTTATCCACTACAGTCATATGCATTCCATCCCTAATCCATTTGTGGTTGTCTGCCACCTGTCCGAAAACGTGAGCACAAGGAAGCCAGGAAACGTAGGTATCACCTACGTCATATTTTGCCAGTTTATCGATGCATTCCAACTCGTAATCGAAGTTATCGTGTGTCAGAACAACCCCTTTTGGATTTCCAGTAGTTCCGCTTGTATAGATTAGAGCAGCAGTATCCGAGGGTTTGATTCCTGAAACCCTCTCCATAACCATATCATCAGATATTTCTGATCCTATCGACATGAAACTATCCCAGTCATGAGCCTTGGGATGATCGATGGACTCCATGCCAATCATGGAAACAACCGCCTCTACCTTTTCCAAAGAGGGCATTGCCTTCTCAAGGCGCTTCGTGCACATCTTTGCTGGATCTCCGTTATCCATAGGATTTGTCCCGACAAAAACCACCTTCGAGTCCGAGTTACCGACTACCCACTCGACCTCCTCAGGAGAGCAGGTATGGTAAACGCCTACAGCTGCTCCGTTGCAGAAATTGGCAGCCGCATAAGCCGCATACCATTCCATTCTGTTGTACGAGTAGATACTGAGGTTATCTCCGGGCTCGAAACCCAAAGCAATCAGTGACTTGGCCATTTTCATGGTGCAATTGTAAAAGTCTGACCATGAGCTCCTGATCCAGTTTCCAGAGCTATCTTTCCATGAAAGAGCATCATTATCTGGCATATTTAGGGCGTTTGAAATCAGGTACTCGGGCGTCGTCTTGGCGTCCATGAAGTATCACGGGACATTAGACGACTTAACTCTTTACCAGAGGTAAATGGCCCCATTTCAATTGTATCATGGAATAACGGATCTAACGTTTTCGCGCCAATCCGCGCCCCCATTGCGATTAGCCAGGGGGGAAGCGGGAGAGGGGTGCCAGCACCCCTTTACGACGACTCCACTGTCTCTCAGTGCATTGATAGCTCTCTTTTCAGCGAACTTTCCAATACCAATTACCGTATCAGCATCTAGAATCTCCACTACCTCGAGAAGATGCTCGTCGCACCTTTCCAACAACCTCCTGACAGTGGGGCCAGAAATCCTATCTGGGGTAATATTGCTACCTCTGGGGCCGTCCAGTAGCATCAGCGGACAGTGATTGACTAGGAAGACCTTCTCGAAGATTTCACCGGCACCTCCGTAGGCTTCAGATAGCAGTCCCCAAATCCTAGTTCCAGAGACCTCCTCTCTGGGATACTCCAAGCCAATCACGGGCCTATTAGGGTGAATAACTGGGGGCTGTTCGACATCAATTCCTGAGATGCCTAAAAGGTCCCTGACCATACTGGTCGCAGCAAAGGGTATCCCCATCTGCCCCATTCCATGAGGGCCGGGATTCATTCCCATCATGACTGTACTTGCCCCCATGTCCCCAGAGATCTCAATGTACCTCTTGTGAACGTCCCATGCATATGAAAGGGGATTGTAGACATAATCAACAGTGCCCTGATTGGTTAATTCTCTTCCGATAACATCGACGTCATCTCTCAATCTCGATGCGACTTGCAATAATTTCTCGACTGACATTGTATCACTACTGCTTAACATCCGCGATTCTGGCTCCCGAGATTTTCATCAAGTCTTCAGGAGAAATTGGGAAAACGGTCTGAGAAGTTCCTCCGGCCCCCCATACAGTTTCGAATTGCATCAAGTCCTCATCCATCAAGATCTGAGTTTCTTCAGTGTGCCCAAATGGAGGCACTCCCCCTACCATGTAGCCAGTATTAGACAGGACATATTCAGGTGAGGCCATTCCAGGCTTGTACCCCAGAATCCTCTTCAGCTTCCCCTTCCTATCGACTCTGTTGGAACCAGATGTGATTACGACTATCGCACAGCTCTCTCCTTGAAAAACAATGGATTTTGCTATGTGAGAAACTTCACAGCCCAGTTGATTGGCAGCATCTTGAGATGTCCTTGTCCCCTCCTCATAGAGTCTAGATTTAGGAGAGAACCCGATTTCAAGGCACTTGGATGTCCAGAGATCGTGACCATCCATGAGTCCCAAAGGGGGCCATGAGTATTGATGGTTAGGGATTGCTTGAATAATATCGGGCCTTACCAGGCTTATGCTGACTTCCATGGAGCCTCCTAGATTGGAGAAGCAAGTCAGGATTGCAGTGGCGATCCATGTCATCACACTCTTAGTCTGCTACTTTTCTTGGGTTTTGGACGGCTGCGACCCATTCATTCCATTCATTTCGGATACAGATACCAATCCAGCCTCTAGCTGGGCATTCACAATCGGATTCACT
>DALC01000037.1:543-11238 GCA_002499325.1 Euryarchaeota archaeon UBA538 | reverse complement strand
ATGGGCAGAGCAGAATCATGGGTCCAGAATCGAAACTATGAATTTACTCTCAGCTATTTCTGTGGCCGTATCCGGCATATCCATAATCTGGATTTCATACACGCCATGGCACGAGCAGATGGAGCTTCATATGTTGCAAGCTAGGGTGATTTTTGGTGGGCTGATAATCTGGGCCTTGCTGTCAACTGTGATATCCCTTAGGATGTCCGAGCGAGATGCACGTTTCTCGTCATTATCTCAAACTCGTAGAAGTTGGACTGTTTTCTCCTTGATTTGCCTTCTTGGGCTGGCAATCTCGGTCTATTCGTACGCCGGGGTCTCACTCTCCATTCCTGCGGGTCACATGGACACAGTCTTGGAGTGCAAGGATCTCGGCCATCCTTCTCTGTCTCTGGCCGCGTTCTTTGAGTGGTCGATGGTCATAGGTTTCGCGGGAGTCTCATACACAGGGGTTCAAGAGGCACTACTAATGGACCAATGACTTGGTATGCTTAATGGGTGCAAAATTCATGACCGAGCCATGACGGGACTAGAGCCATGTGGTCGCCCTTTGGCCCCTACGGCACCATTATGATATTCATCCTGGCGTCCACAATTCCTCTCAGGAACCTTCTCTCCAGAGATGAAAAGAGTGAACGACTCCTCCTCTCAGAAATACCATCCGAAATACGCTCAAAAGGCTACAAATGGCATATATCCTTGTACTTATTGATGTACGTGTATAAATTAATGATCGATATACACAACGAGCCAATCAAGGCTAGGGTAGGGGGATACACTCACTGGGTACACTCCATTGAGGGAGACTTCTCTCTGTGGGCACAGGATTTATTCAGAAACGAACTACTTACCGAAATCCTATCTTTCCACTATATATTCGTCTATCTGTTCATAATCTGGTTCGTTCCGATTTACTTCATCCTCGTCAAGGACCAAGTAATGGCAGACAAAGCCGCACTGAATTACTTCGTAGTTTACGTCCTCGCGGTACCAATGTATCTCTTCTTCAATGTGGAAGTGACCAGTTCGTTCATCCCCGGCATGGACGCCTTGCTGTATCACGACTCTTGGTACATGGAGTTCTTCACGAACAACGATCCTCTGGACAATGGGTTCCCCAGTCTCCACTTCGGACTACCTGTGGGCTTCCTAATACTCAACAGACTCCATTGCAGAGATCTGGGAATTTCGATCAGAGAATGGAGGCACCGTGAGCTGGATCTGTTCGTTATGGCCAATGTAGTAATCTATTTCTTCAGTATCCAGTACCTCGGTGTTCATTGGGTACTAGATATAATTCCAGGCCTTGTTCTGGCCGTCATTTGCGCTACATTCTGTCATAACTGGCAACCAAAACTCAGGAGCAGGCCAGAGAAGGGATGGGGGTCTATACTCCCTTCCAGAAAGGGGAATGCAATCGCTTTTGCCTTCACAGTGCTTTGTGCATCAGTCATGGTTTCAGTATTTGTTGATGGTAGCGGTTCTGAGAAGCAGAATCCTAACTTCAGGTTTGGTCAAGGCGATGTGGCCATAGACACAATAGAGGTCCACAGTCTAAATCATCCGGTGATTGTAGAGATAATCAATGTCGGCGAATACCCGGTATATATCGCAATAGTGGATCGTGATCACGTCATACCCCACGTCGAAAATGGAAACGTCGACTGGCAAGGAATAGTGGCAGGCTCAGCCTCGAACCCCGACCTCAATGGCAAGACTCTAGCCCCAGGGGAGGCATGGACGACCGAGGTCTCGACCTCATCGATCTGGGATATCCATCTGGTACTAGCCAGACTCTCAGGAACCGAGCAAGGAGAGGGGGAGGTTAGAATCACAATGCAGTACTTCGATGACGAACTGATATGGTCTGCTGTTCTGGTTTCTCTCCCGGCATTTTTCATAACGGGGCTTGTGGTCGTAATGGCCACTAGGGGCTTAGACTACGTTGTAGGCGAAGATTCCGCCCATGTAGACCCCTGATGCGGCACCTAAGCCTATCCAGAAACCTATTCTGAATGCCGGATAGCTTTTCCTCCACACGAATATCGACTCTCTGACCCAGACAAGAATCACCGGGACAAACCACACGAAAAATAGCAACTGCCCAATCAGAGAAACCAGTAGCGACACCAGAGACCCTGAAAACATCTCAAGCTTAGACTCAATACTGGTTTGGAGTAGGCATATCATCATACAAGCCATGGTTGCCAAAGCAAACGGAACAAACAGTGAGAACTTCGTCTCAGTAGTGAGATACTGAGACTCGAACAAGTATGGAACGCAACCAGCAGCGAAACCCATCATACTGGGAATTGCCACTGGCCAGAGAGGCGGTTGTTCCCACTTCACGTACCTCCGCTACATCACACACCAATGAAGTCTGGTATTTCTCCGAAAGGTTTTCTTTACATTTCTTCCTCTCAACTAGCATGCCCAAGGGGGAAATTGTACTGGGGTGCCTCGCCCCACACCCGCCACATGTAGTATATGCAGAGAACCCAGATCAGAATGAGCCAGTTTCTGAGGGCGGGTGGGAAACTCTCAGATGGGGCTATAACAGACTAGCTAGAAAGCTCAAGACCATAGATTACGACGCCCTTGTCATATTTACTCCTCACTGGCAGACCTATATCGGAACCCACTTCCTCGGCCTACCAGAGTTCAAGTCAAAGTCGGTGGATCCAGTCTTCCCGAATATCTTCAGATACAACTACGATATCAAAGTAGACGTGGAGCTTTCGGAAATCATGCGCGAGAAGGCCTCTGAGCACGGAATAATAACCAAGATGATGCGGAATCAAGATTTCAGAGTTGACTACGGCACTATCACATCCTGCCACATGCTGAACCCAGATTGGGACAAGCCGATAGTCACAATCAGCAGTAACCGAAACGCCCACTACTATTCTGCCGAGGTGATGAACGAGCAAGCAGCCGCACTCGGTAGGGCTTGTGCAGAGGCAATCGAGGAGAGTGGAAAGAAGGTAGTTCTAATCAGCAGTCACAGCCTTTCACACAGACACTTCGTCACGGAATCGCCATTGCCAGAGGATATGAGCCGAGAGCACATATACAACCACAGTCAGTATGTCTGGGACATGAAGCTAGTGGACCTGATGAGAGAGGGGAAAATGAGGGAGCTAATTGACATCCTCCCCGAGTTCACAGAGCAGACGATCGCTGAGACCGAGGCAGGTGGCCTAACATGGATGATGTCAGCCATGGGTTTCCCACAGTACTCAGCAGAGATCTACGGCTACCAATCAGTGATTGGGACAGGAAACCTAGTTGCGGCTTGGGACCCTAATGCCGTGACCCGTGAGATTGTACTCTGAGGTGATGAATTGGAAGAAGCGGATATTCTGTTTGGAATCTACTGCCCCCCCCATCCCCAGCCCCTCCTCTCGCCTGAGGCTAGTGAAGGATATGCCAAGCTGAGGCAGGCATATGACACCTGCAGGGAGAGGATTGAGAACAGTGATGCCGATTTGATAATCGTTTACTCCACCACGTGGCCTAGCATAATTGGACATCAGATCCAAGCCCACCCCGAGCCCGAGTGGGTGCATGTGGACGATGACTTCCACTATCTGGGAAGTATGCCTTACAAGTTTAGGATGGATGTCGATTTTGCTGAGTGCCTCAGGGACTCCGCTAAGGAAAGAGGCCTCCATTCAAGGACCATCGCATACGAGGGATTCCCAATAGACACAGGATCAGTCGTAGCATTGAAGCTACTGAATCCAGATAACAGAATACCCGCCTGCATAGTCTCCAGCAACATGTATGCAAACAGGGCTGAGACCATAGTTCTGGGCAAGTCAATCAGGGACGCACTTTCTAAGCAAGGTAAGAAGGCTATCGCAGTGGTGGTGTCAAGCCTGTCTAACAGGATGTTTACCGAGCATATCAATCCGACCGAGGATAGGATACACAGCCCTAAGGACGATGAGTGGAACCGCAAGATACTGGAGTTCTTTGCTGATGGCAGACTTGAGGACCTGAGCCAGCTATCCAGGGAGATTCACGGTCAGATAAGGGTCCAGAAGGTCGTCGCATACAAGCCAGCTTGGTGGATGGCGGCTACTATGGGACAGCATAACAACTACCATGGAGAGGTGCTCGCGTATGAGGCACTCCATGGATCGGGCGGGGCAGTGGTAACACTGACTCCCTCCTCCGGCTCGTTCGGCGATAAGGAGTTCGACGAGGACGATGTTGAGTACTATCACGGGGACAGGGACGTCTTGGACAAGGGGATGCTGTGATGAGCTCGGGAGAACCGCTCGAAGATCAACAGAGCTCAGCGTTCACCCACAGATTAGAGATGCTAAAGGAACTTGTTGAGGCCCCGGACGAGGCCATAGAGGCCCTATACAACTCATACGGCAAGACGATGTTCACAAACGCAGGAGGGGCTGTTGGCGCTGCCGCGGGCGTGGCTGTCGGAGGTCCCGTCGGAGGAATAGTGGGAGGAGTAGTGGGAAAGAAAACGGCAGGAAAGATGACCAGTCAAGACGGCCCCTTCATTGCGGAGACAGGACCCTCAGCAATGGGCGCTTACCCTCACCTCAGAAGAGTTGGTGACCTAGTATTCGTCAGTGGCATGGGACCAAGGTCCCCGGAGACTAACGAGATTCCTGGAGGGCCTGTGAGGGACGACACAGGAAACCCCCTAAATTATGACGTCACGGCGCAGACCCACTCCGTGATAAACAACATCAGGTTGATACTTGAAGAGTACGGAGCAGGTCTGGAAAATGTTGTCGACATTCTGGTATTCCTAATCGACATGGACAGGGATTTCAAGGCCTACAATGAGGTATATGCCGAGCACTTCGGTGAAATAATGCCCGCTAGGACAACTGTCTCGATAAACGCCCTCCCATCCCCGATTGCGATAGAGATGAAGGTAATCGCGAAGGTGTAATAATCAGTCAGATATTTCGAGATTCTCGATAGCCAAAGATGTGCACCAACCCGGAGAAACTATCGGATTGCACCGGCTTGGACTGCCCTCTGGAATCTCGATCCAGTAGTCCATGCCATCAACCGGAGCCGGATAATCAGTTGCGATTGTATGCGCACCAGAAGATAGTGCCGCCTCAAACCTTGACGTATCGTTATTATCGGGCTCTGTGCCACCACTGTCAGCTCTAGTCCTGACGATGAAACCGTCCTCGACAAGTCGGGTAATCTCCTCTCCATCCCCTATCGGGTCAGTTAGAGAGAATACTGCCTCCTCACCAGGGTATTGTCCTTGAGAGGTGAACATCGGGAACATCCTCGCCCCAGTCAAGCCGGGATATTCTTCCATGTACAGGTCCCTCATTCCTCCGGTGGCTAGGAGAACAAACATTACTTTGCCCCGACTCTCCTCCAGTAGAGGCCATCCGTCATTCAAAATCGCATCAGTAAGATTGGGCCGGTCCCCCCTAACCTTATCGGGAGTGATTGATAGATTTAGGGGCCAGAACTCGGATATCTCGGATTCTATCTCCTGCAGAATTCCAGTTAGCTCAACGGTTGTGGTGATTTCAGCAGCCTGCTCTGGCCAGTCCTTTGGCTCCACCCAGATCATAATCGGGTGATGCAAGCTATTTTCAAGTGACCATGCCAATAAGACCTCCAAGCAACTTTGGAAGGTAGGACATGTAGTTCCAGAGTCGTACTGGTTATGATACACCCTCAGACCTTCCCTTACGTCCCACCACACATCAATCTCAAACTGCCTGACACCTTGGTCGGTAGCTTGGATGTCGAGGTCCTCATGAGTGTACATGTATTCTCTCGTAGGCGAGAAAATCGGCTCCACGTGATACGAGTTGTGAGTCCCCTCCATTTGTATGTGGTTTATGCGAAGGGGCTCCTGCTCCGGTGAATCGTCAAATATTGATGGAATGTTATCAGTACCCAAACATCCCCCCAATAAGGGGGAAATCATGAGGATTGTAGTGAGAATGGCCACCGACCTCATCGTTAGTCCAGATGGGCCACACACAAAGAATGATTCGGACAATCTACTGATGGTCGCCATTGGGGTCGTGTACCATCCCATCGGCCAACTCTACGCTAGAGGCCTTCCTGACACTAACGACCTCGACACTGAACTTGAGTGTCCTTCCGGCCATCTGATGGTTGAAATCAGCGGTTACCGAGTCTCCCTCGATAGAGACGATGGTGAATTGGATGGGTCCCTGATGACTCTGAGCTCCAAGCATCATCCCCTCTTCAATCTCCATATCCTCTGGAAACTGATCTCTGGGGATCTGCTGCACTGCCCCCTCATCTCTCTCTCCATAGGCCCTGTCTGGAGTCAAGGTGAAATCCCTCTTCTCCCCTACATCAGCGCCTAGCATCTCCTGTTCGAAGCCCGGTATCATCTGCCCGTGGCCTACAAGGTACGTAAGTGGCCCCCTGCCTTCGCTAGAATCGAAGACTTCGCCGTCTGGGAAGGTACCTGTGTAGTGGACAGATGCCACTGTATCCTGTTCAATCTTGCCGGTCATATGGTTGGCTACAATGCCTCACTTCTAACATTGTGGGTACAATCGAGTAGGTTCAGTTGCACCCGCATCCAGGTCCACAGCCATCAGAGTCCTTGTGGGCCGGCTCAGTAATATCGACGACCTCGACACTGAAATTAATAGTCATTCCAGCCATCTGGTGATTGAAATCAACAGTGACCATATCGTCATCTACGGATGCCACGGAGAACTGCACGGGCCCCTGGTCGCTTTGCGCTCCAAGTATCATTCCCACCTCAATTTCCAAACCCTCGGGAAACTGCTCTCTAGGAACTTGCTGAATAGCTGCCTCGGTCCTCTCTCCGTAGGCCCTGTCGGGTGTAAGGGTGAACTGTCTCTTCTCTCCGACCTCGGCCCCTAGCATCTCCTGCTCGAAACCTGTAATCATCTGCCCGTGACCCACTAGGAATGTAAGTGGATCCTTTCCTTCGCTAGAGTCGAAAATCTTCCCATCATCGAATGTGCCGGTGTAGTGGACGGACACTACGCTATTATGTTCAATCTTGCTGGCCATGGTGATTACTCGCACGCCTTGGTTTCTAAATGTGAGGGTCCGCAGTGTACGTTTCCATGTCGAACCTATTGTGGTAACGTTCAACAAACATCGTCCTCTCCTCTGGGTATGGCGAGCCAAAGTCCAGGGGGCCAGATAGACTTCGCCTACAAGCCCATTGAAGGCCTGTCCGACTCTCTGGAACGAAAGCTAGGGATGTTCTCAGTAGTGATAATTTCACTATCTGCGATGCTGGGAACAGGTCTTTTCGTCCTACCTGCCTTGGTAATGGTCGATATGGGGGGCGGGACCGTCCCAGTATCCGGCATTTGGCTGGCGTACCTGCTCGCCGCACTGGCTATCCTACCGGCGGCGGTCTCCAAGGGAGAACTGTCAACTGCGATGCCGTCATCTGGTGGTTCTTACGTGTACATAGAGAGAACTTTCGGGCCACTGGTCGGAACGATCGCAGGTGTCGGCCTTTGGGGTGCCTCGATGCTGAAGACGGTTGTCGCTCTTGTTGGCTTCAAGGCATATCTATGGGCTCTGGAGGAGCTTCTTGGCATAACTATCGACATTGAGATAGCCGCCCTCATTTTGTTAGTGCTCATCACGATTATCAACATATTAGGCGTGAATAGAATCAAGAAGATTCAGACTCCCATTGTAGCTTTGATGATAGCTTTCATCGCAATTCTATGTATCTGGTCAATTTTCACCCTACCCATGAATTGGGACGCCGCCTTCGGGGAGGGGGCCTATGGAACTGGATGGGAGGATGTTGCCCATGCCTCAGCATTCGTCTTCGTAGCATACGCTGGAGTGACAAAGATAGCGGCAGTAGGAGGGGAAATAAAGAATCCAAGCAGGAACATTCCATACGGGATGATCCTGTCTCTAGTAATTGCCTGCGCTCTTTACGTCATGGTAACGATAGTGATGGTATCGGCAGTGGATCCCTCGGGATACCTTGACCCCGACACAGGCAAGGCAAGGGAAGACCCAGTATACGTACTCGCGGACATGGTAGGGGGTTCGACAGTGGGGACCGTCTCAGCGGTTTTCGCTGTCACCGTACTAACTTCACTAGCTCTGGCTTCACTGATGGCCACCTCCAGGTTCCCATACGCCATGGCAAGGGACAACCTCCTCCCAAATTCACTGGAGAAGGTGCACCCTCGCTACCAGACCCCGCACCTTGCCATTATAGGTACTAGCGTGGCGATGGCGCTTGCTATCACGTTACTGCCGGTCGAGGAAATAGCGAAACTGGCATCCGGGTTCAAGATCATGATTTTCATGACCATCAACGCCTCGGTGATAGTCCTTAGGAGGGCCTCTGATTCACACATTTGGTACCGCCCAGAGTGGAAATCCCCGATGTACCCATTTATCCAGATTTTCGGAATACTCAGTGGGGCACTACTCCTCTATGTAATGGGAATGACTGCTGTAATGGGCGGTCTGGCATGCGGTACGATTGGGGCCTTAGTTTACTTCCTGTACGGGAAGGAGAGAGTTCATCCGATGCTGACTCCATGGAGGACGGTTAGTACCGAGCTCACCAACTCTGCTCAGGCAGAGCGCGAGAAGAGGTGGCTAGTTTTCCACAACGTCGCTGGCACGAAGGAGAGGTACTCCGAGCAGATGACCGAGGGTGAGTTCGTCCATGCAATGAGCATAATTGATCCACACTTGGACAGGTCCAGTGTCAGGAGCTTGTTTAATGAGATAGATTTGGACGGAAACGGAATAATAGACCTAGATGAGTTCCTGCTGGGCATTGACGAAGACAATCTATTCGGGGATATTTCTGAGTCCGAATGATTTCCGCTCGGGCGTGCAATTGAAGACTTGAACTCCTCTCGGTCAAACCCAGGTGAGTCAATGGCGATAGCTGGTCGTGCGAAGAAAGTCACTACACACACCCTGCAAGAGATGAAGAGGGCAGGTGAAAATATCACCATGCTGACATCATACGACTACTCATTGGCAAGGCTAGTCGATGGCGCTGGCATCGATGTGATATTAGTTGGCGACTCTGCATCCAACGTCATGGCTGGAAACGATACAACGGTACCGATCACACTGGAGCACATGATCTACCACGCCCAGTGCGTTGTAAATGGAGTGGATAGGGCACTTGTAGTCGTCGATATGCCATTCGGCACTTACCAGGGCGATACGAAGCTAGCTCTGAAGAGTGCCATCCGGATAATGAAGGAGTCCGCCGGACACGCGGTGAAGTTGGAGGGAGGGGCCGAAATAACCGACTCAATCAAGAGAATACTAACTGCAGGAATACCCGTAATGGGCCACTTGGGACTGACTCCCCAGTCGATATACAAGTTTGGGACCTATGGCGTCCGAGCAAAGGGGGGGGAAGAGGCAGAGAGACTGATCTCGGACGCACTGGAACTCCAGGAGGCAGGGTGCTTCGCCATAGTCTTGGAGAAGATACCTGCCGATTTGGCCAAGATGGTTAGCGACAGACTAGATATCCCGACGATCGGCATCGGTGCGGGCCCCCACTGCGATGGCCAGGTCCTGGTCCTGCATGACATGCTTGGAATCACGAAAGACTTCTCTCCACGTTTTCTCAGAAGATATGCTGATCTGGGTGACGCAGTGGATAATGCAGTCAAGCAGTACATCAATGATGTGAGAAGCGGGGACTTCCCCAACGATGAGGAGAGCTACTAGATCCTCCCCCAACCTTCAAGGACGCCCGCCCGGCAGTCACACCTGAATGAGCGAGCTATGGGTTGAGAGACACCGCCCTCGCACAGTATCCGACATAAAGGGACAGAAACAGGTGGTTGACCGCCTCAAGGCATATGCTGTGAAACGCTCATTCCCACACCTGATGTTTGCCGGACCTCCTGGAACTGGCAAGACCACCGCAGCAATCGCCCTCGCAAGGGATGTCTTTGGAGACGACTACAGGAGGAACCTCCTAGAGATGAATGCCAGCGACGAGAGGAAGCTGGAGTCAATTAGGACCAAGGTCAAGCAGTTCGCTAGGACAGCCCCAGTACCCGGTACCTCATTCAAGGTCATCTTTCTGGATGAGGCTGATGCCCTGACTCCAGATGCTCAGGGGGCACTCAGGAGAATTATGGAGCAGAATGCGCAGACCTGCAGGTTCATACTATCCTGCAACTACTCATCCAAGATAATCGAGCCAATACAGTCCCGTTGCGCCGTCTTCAGGTTTAGGCCTCTTGCCGATGATCAGGTCAGGTCAATGGTCGTCTCGGTGGCTGGTGAGGAGGATATCAAGCTTGACTCCGATGCTGCAGACGCAATAGTTCACGTCAGCCTAGGCGACCTAAGGAAGGCAATCACTTCTTTGCAGGTCGCCGCCTCCATGGACGAGCACGTCACGAGAGAGATAGTCTACGAGACCACTGCCACTGCTCCACCGGAGGAGCTACACAGGTTCTTCTTGGCGTGCAGGGAGGATGGATTCCAACCAGCCAGAAGGAGATTAAGGGAGCTTCTAGATCGCTTCGGTCTCGCAGGAACGGATCTCATAAACCAGCTTCACAGGGGCCTCGGTGACGTTCCATTCCTCTCGGAGAGTCAGAAGCTTGCTGTGACTGAGACAATGGCCGAGGCTGACTACCGAATGGTGGAGGGCGGTGGGGAGGCGCTTCAACTGGACGCTATGAC
>DALC01000037.1:0-167 GCA_002499325.1 Euryarchaeota archaeon UBA538 | reverse complement strand
ACTATCATGAAAGACGCGGCAGGAACGATTCTCTCGTCAGGCGACCCCATTCCTTTGATGACTGACCGAACAGAGGTGTCGGAAATCTCCGCATCGGATTTTCCACAAGTTTGAGTAGCACCCTCAGTTGTTGGTTTGCCGAAGGTGTAAGCACCGTATCCAGCAAT
>DALC01000099.1 GCA_002499325.1 Euryarchaeota archaeon UBA538 | reverse complement strand
CCGAGTCCGAGTGGTTGGATATTGAGGCAGATAGCCAATCACCTGTTGTGAGCCTCAGGAATCTTGTGATAGGATATTCCTCAAAAGATCCCCTCGCAGAGATCCCGAGTCTAGATATATTTCCAGGAGAGATTGTAGCCATTGCAGGACCATCAGGTATCGGAAAAACGACACTTCTAAGGACCATTGCAGGTATTGTTAGGCCAATATCAGGAGATGTCCATGTTTGTGGATCTACCAGCCCCTCTTTGCCTGGAAGAGGTCAGCTTGGATATATTCCTCAAAGACTGGGATTGGTTAGACACGCTACTGTCATGCACAACGTACTTCTAGGATCGAACGCAAGCCATAGCCCGAGATTAGGCATATTCTCATCTAGAAAAGCCAAGGATGAGGCTAAATCAGCAATTATTTCAATGGGCCTAGAGGAAAAAATGAATGAACCAGTCAGGAGACTTTCGGGCGGACAACAAAGAAGAGTTGCCACTGCCCGAACCTTGGCACAGTCACCATCACTCATCATGGCAGATGAATTCCTCAGTGAGTTGGACGAGGAGACCATGAATGTAGTTCTGAACAAGGTCACTGAATTCGTTAGAAAATCAAAGAGCGCCCTCCTATTCGTCGAGCATGATATTTCCAGAGCAAAATCAGTTGCCGACAGGTTACTAGTAATCGATGATGGAAGAGTTAATCCATTCATCACCGAGACAACTGCCCTGGAGGTCAGTACTTGAGATTGACAAAACAACGTATTATCGGGACTCTGGTAGCGACTTTGGTATTGTCACTACTTCTTGTTAGTGGCATGGTACAAGACTGGGGGAGGCTGTCGGATGGTCCCGGCAATCTGATCATATTCATCAACGAATCACTTTGGCCTCCCGATTGGAGTGTAATCGAGCCTCAAGCATACCCTGTTTGTACTGTGTACCCCCCCTTTGATTTCACCTGCTCAACAGCATGGATTGGCATGGTTGAAACACTCAAAATTGCATTCGTATCCACAGTTTTTGGTATGATTATCTCCCTACCTATATCACTTCTGGCGGCAAGAAATCTCAATCCTACATGGGTTAGCATCCCAGCAAGACTGGTCCTTTCCGTTTGCAGAAGCCTCCCTAGTATTATATGGGCTATTTTCTTTGTTATTCTGGTTGGATTCGGACCTTTTTCAGGTGTCCTTGCAATGACAGTTTACACCGTGGGATACCTCGGAAAGTTACAATATGAAGCAATCGAGGGACTCAGTAGGACTCCTCTGGACGCATCGAGGGCAATGGGCCTGTCAAAAATCGAAACCGCCCTTGGTGTGGTAATCCCTGAATCAGCCAACGAACTAATCTCACAGATGATTTTTATGTTTGAATACAATTTCAGGCATGGTACTGTTATCGGAATTGTTGGTGCTGGTGGAATTGGCTATTACATCAACTTGTATCTGAAATTTCTTCAGTATGACAAAGTAATTGCTTACCTAATCATAATTCTTGTAGTGGTGGTAATAATCGACTTCTTCTCGATTTATGCCCGTTCATTCTTCAATGAGGAGGGCGACTCTAGGAGGCCATCCTGGCTTGATATTTTTATCCCGGATATCCTAAGAAGGTAGATCTGCGACTATCCTAATAGAACCATCATCGTAGAAAATCTGGATATTCTCAGGGACCTTCGCCGTGAGTGAAGCCAGAGCTTGGTAGACCTCCTCCTCCTCGACTTTGAACGCTTCAGCTGCCCTCCTGGTCGACCATGGGATCTCCACAAAATCAGAGGATGAAATCCACCTGATAAGGCGACTTTCAAATTCTGTCAGGTCTTCAAAGGACACCGTAACCGATGCCCGTAGGTCATTTGGCAAATCAACCTATTCTGAATAAATTCAGTATTCCACCATTTTTTTCACAGCCTCGTCTGCTGTGATGTCTCCGTCTAATAGCTCTCCCAGTGCCTCAATGAATGGTGTCCCAACCCCAAGTTTTGGGGCTCTGGCGAGGAACATCCTAGTGGCCCTAACTCCTTCTGCCACCATATGCATCTCTTCCAGCGACTGATCAAGGCTCTTGCCAGATCCAAGCTTCTCTCCGAGTGTCCTATTCCTACTCCTCGGACTAGTAGCGGTCACATACAGGTCACCAAGACCAGCCGGGCCGAAGGCAGTGGACGAGGACGCTCCCATGGCACCGAGAAGAGAAATTCCCTCACTGAATCCCCTCAATACCAAAGCCGCTTTGAGATTGTCGCCTCCTATGGTTCCCTTCAACCCGTCCACCAGCCCACATGCAAGAGCGACGCAGTTCTTGTACGCCCCCCAGAGCTCGGCGCCATTGGGATCATCTGCGGCTACCAAGAAGAGAGTCTCAGTGGATAATTTCTCTGATATCCTCTCAGCTACGCTTCGGTCATGACACGCTACAAGAGCTGTAGTGATGACTCCCCTAGCTACCTCTGGTGCGATTGTGGGGCCAGTCATCACGATAACCTGATTCGATTTACCTGCTGCATGAAGACGCTTCTCGATCGAGTCAGATATCAGTCCCGATCCGCCTTCCTCCTCAGGAGCAAGCCCCTTTGCAAGGTCAAGTAGGATATGAGAAGGCCTCAGATTTGGGACGATTCTATCTACAATATCCAGTATGGCCCCACTAGGCAGGGAGAGTACCAGTATCTCACAAGACTCTACTACGTCAGAAAGCTCCATTGTGACTTGCAAGTCTGGAATTTCATATCCGTCCAGGTATTTTTTGTTCACCGAATCAGTCATCAGAGTCTCGTAAACCTCCTGCTCAATTGTCCATCCTAGGACGTTGTGGCCGTCTTCGCACCAAACCCGTGCCAACGCCGTGCCCCAATTACCCAGGCCTATCACTCCGATTCGTGCCATGACCCGTCGCCACAAACACCGGTTAAGACCCTATTCGATACTTACCCCCTCATACGTTGAGTTCTTGACTGATGAGTCCCCGCGTGGGGACAAGCAGGGGTACCCGAGTGGTCAAAGGGGCTGGGTTTAGGTCCCAGTGCGTAGTGCTTCGCAGGTTCAAATCCTGTCCCCTGCACCATAATC
>DALC01000116.1 GCA_002499325.1 Euryarchaeota archaeon UBA538 | reverse complement strand
TGGTTGATGTCAAGGCCGTACTCTATTCCGGAAATACTTCTCATCCCATGTCCAGTAACCACGATATCCGACCCTGATTCTAGAGGGATAGCATACGGGACCCCTACTAGGATTGGGTAGGCCCCTATCTGTCTTCCAAATGTGATTCCTGGTTCTCCGTGTTTGGAGGGGTCTCTGTATTTTTCTTCCGATAAATGCTCAGGGAGCCTTATTCTACCGCCCCTAGATTCCCACCACAGATCCTTCAATATAGTCCCCAGAGGAAATATCTCCTCGAGCATCGGACGATCGATTTCTTCTCTGACCGCGGTTTTGAATTTCCTGAAATCATTTTCAGGAATTTCTTGAAACCCCTTTCCCTCGACTTGTCTAATATTTATTCTTCTTAACCACAGTCCCTCTGATTTCAATTCTTTGAGAAGCTCGAGATTCATTGCATACGTTCTCTCTGTCTCGCCATTTAATCCTGCTATAAAGTTCAGACCGGGAAGTAGACTTGGTAATCCTCTTGGGCCCCTTTCTCTGCCGTATTCATTGATGTGCCTGACGGCTATCTTCAGCTGATTTGAGTCGCAATTTAGCCAGTTTGACTCATGCACCCTCGGATCCGCTGACTCCAAGCCGAAAGAAAGTACGGCTCCATCAGATAAATTCTCTACCAGAGATTTAGTTATCTCCGTGGACGGCTCAATATTCTGAGCGACTATCGAAGGATTGGCATTGTCCACATGCAGGATTTGCAGATTTTCATTGCTTCTTGCCCCTTGCAATACCTTGGATATTGGCTCTGGGTTGGGAACTGGGTATTCCATTTCCTCGACACCCTCTGCCCTGTAGGTGTAGATATCTGTGGCACCGCCTATTCTGATATTGACGACTCCGGATTCCACTGCAGCATTAATTTCCCGGATAACATCGTCTTCTTCCCTCCAAAGAGGGAGGCCCTTCTTAGGCTCAATACAGAATTTACATCCTCTCTTGAAACGGACGCAACCCTGATACAGTTCAACTTCGTAAGTGAGTGGGCCATGAGATCCATTTGGAGACAGTAGATCGGGGTGTTCCACTACTGCCTTTGATGAAGCCCCCTTCATGGCCCATCTTGACCATTCATCTGGACTCCTTTTCTTATGGGACATTTTGCCAGTTGAAAGGAAATGATTGAGGGTTGCGTCTATATCCTTCAAACTGCAGAATAGATTGGATCTGGGAGAAACCCATCCAGATTGCCTCCAGTGTCTAATTGCCCAGCCCCCGCAAATAACTGGTATTCTACTCGGGATCGATGACAGGAAAGAGTCCGTCTCACCTCTGCTTATCGGAGTTCCCCTGATGTACTTTCCAGGTACTACAGCCCCGGCAAGAAGAATCGCACCATCCAATTCACGCATTTGCTCTCTTACATTTTTTCGCCCTTCATGGGTTGAAAGTTCTGATTTGAATAAACTCCTCCATTGATCTACTGTCATATACGTATATTCTATGCCCCTCTCCTCCAGAACTCCACAGATGTATCTGATGTGAAATCCAACATAGTTAGGAACGCCGAAAGCCGCGGGTTCGTCTTCGTACCCATCGAGCACGAGCCACCCGTCGAGTTTCTCCATGTTCCTGCGGTCAGGGTATTCGGTATTCACCGCTTCGACTGTTTCCTACGTCCGCCTCTATTCCTGCTGGAGCCCCCGGACGAGGACTCTTCGACTACTATCCTACGACCTTTAATCTCAGAGCCGTTCATAGCTTTGATTGCCGCCTTTGCTTCCTCCTTCGAGGGGAATGTGACGAATGCGAATCCTTTTGACTTTCCAGATTCCCTATCCTTGGCGATATGGATAGAGTCAATTTTTCCATGCTCCGAGAATGCTTTGGAAAGCTCTTCCTCAGATATTTCGTATGAAAGTCTTCCAACGAACAGCTTTACTCCCATTTTATCTTCGAGTTCTTCCCTCATTGCAGATATTCTCTCCCTCTCCTTGGAAAGCTCTTCCTTGGTGGCCTTTCCTTGCTTAACTTTGTCCATACAATCTCTGCACCTGATTGGCTTACCCGGAGTAGGCTTGAACGGGACCTTTGTGCTAACTCCACACATCGTACAGACTGTATCATGCATCTCCCTCCTTGGCCTACTCTGACCGCCTCTTCCACCGCCACGAGAGGAGGATCTCATTGAAGCAACCCTGGCCGGCATCTCGTGATTTGCACCCCTTCGGAAATCCGCCATTGGGGATAGGTAAGGCCTCGCTCCATCATGACCTAGTTTCGCTTCGGCCTCCGGAGACCATCTTTCTCCAGATCTGTTGAGTTTGTGCAGGCCGAATCCAGTCTCATGACCGTGACCGAAACCGTCGGATAGTACCCTGTAGGCCGTGTAGTCGCATCTAGAACAGTCCACATTGAAATCAATTTTCTTGTCGGATACATCCAGAATCACTCCACATGTCGGACAAGATGCGGATAGCACCCCGAGTGATGCGTGCCCCTTTGTCGAAGCTTTGAGGATCGGATCGTCCTTGACTATCCTAGCTCTCACGATATCTCGCATCCTCATTGCATCTCCAGGGGATGGGATGAATCTATCCACGACCTCGGAGACGTGAATGTCAGCGAATAACTCGAGCGCGGGAAGATCCCTGTGACCTCCCTGTTTACTCTCGATATGCAGAATTCTAATCTCAGCGACGTTCTCATTCAGTCTAGTGACCTGGCCAATCACCACATCATCGACCTTGGGGGAATTAATCGGTAGTCTGGATGACTCTATGGAGATGTTTCCCTCCTTCTCCACGAGAATCCCAGGGAGAGTAGCTACACACCTTCCATTTCTCTCGAAGATACCCTCTCCTGCCGAGGATCCGGGAGGAATTGTCACTGTGGAACCGGGCGTAACTTGGTCACCAACTACGGCAGACATTGACCGGGCGACCGGCCATTCCCCTATCAACGGTACGGAGGAACTAGGGAGGGGCTAGCCTCCAGAATCCTGCTCTCGTTACCCCTCTAGACATCTTATGGTGAGAATATGAGGCAGGAAGAGGGAAATCTGCTTCGCCATACATCTCGACGCTCCAATTCATATCTTCGAATCTTTTTCGCAGATGTTTAGCGCCAGCACTGTGCATGATGTGCGCAATGGTCTCAGAAGCTAGAATATATTCAAAAAAAGCAGAATCAGCTCCTTCCCTCTGCCTGCCCCAAGGAGGATTGGAGATAATCAAATCATATCCTTCCAAATCTAAATTGTGCTCGCCTATTACCTGATTGCAGACTTCATATTTGCCTGTCAATTGCATACTTTCTGCATTAGCATCTGCTAGTTTGCATAATTTTTGATCCGCCTCCACTAATTTTACGAAACCGGCCCCCATCATCGCGGCTCCGATTCCTAGTATTCCATTACCAGCTCCTAAGTCAGCAACTCTGCATCCGATGGACAAATCTCCGAAAGACTGAATGTCAAAAAGCCATCTAGAAGCAAGATCACCGGGGGTTACATACTGCTCCAAGGAGACCTCCAATTGTTCACTTATCTCCAGTCTGGACAGGGACATACTGAGATTTCTGAGCCTCATTGTACTGGTGGGAGTCCGAGGAGTCAGTTATGCTTGCCGGATGTTCCTACTCTGATCCACTCTGATTTTCGAGTCGTGTATTATTCCCTGCGACAACATGAGCTCCGCCAACATTATGCTATTTCCAGCAGCTCCTCTGACTGTATTATCAGATGCTACATTGAAAATCAGGGTATTCCTTGATACCTCTACGCTACCCACAAAGACACTCATAGATTTCTGATGGAATTTATCAGAATTAGAGGTTTCGTGGAGATTAATTAAGGATATTGCGTTATCTATGTCGTTGACAAAATCCAAGGGGGTTTTATGATCGGAGAACGTATCCATATGCAGTTCTTTGGAATAGAAATT
>DALC01000019.1:15311-15534 GCA_002499325.1 Euryarchaeota archaeon UBA538 | reverse complement strand
TACATCCTGTCTGTCTGAGTGAAGCTGAAGGTCAGAGAATCCCAGTCGATTTCCGGTTCAGTATCACTTGGCATTGGCAGTCCCCTGTGCACACGGAAGCAAGTCGGCTTTCAACGATTACGCAAAGATTCCCTCCCGGTACTCTTATGGCCTTCTTCTGAGACATAGTTTGAAGGCGGTGTGTTGCCCGCTAACATTGAGGCGAGCTGATGGAGTGGCAGGG
>DALC01000019.1:3960-14901 GCA_002499325.1 Euryarchaeota archaeon UBA538 | reverse complement strand
GAGGACGGGCACTCGGTTGTACTACTGGTTCATGGCCTCCGGCCTTACTTTGACATCGCTATACCGGGAGCCCCCAGACCGGAACAAGACCCTGACCTGGAGTCAGTATCTGGAATGGGCGAGGTTGTCGAAGTCTCGGACCCGGTCATGAAATGGACAAGACACGGAATGAAGAGGCATTGGAGGGTCTATGCCAACCAACCCTACTCAGTAAGGAATCTCCGTAAGAAACTGGATAATTGGGAGATTACAAGCGCGGACATACCGTTTCAGAACCGTCTGATGCTGGATCTTGATCTTGGGCCTCACATCAATGCAAGGGGAGAGGTTCTCTGGGCGGGTGAAAGAGCACCCGATGCCGTAAAAAACAGTTCCAATACTGATCCATCCTTAGCTGAGGAAATTGTATTGAAAGACGGTGGGTCCGGAATATACCCGGTTGACATGATAGTTTCCTGCAATCTCGAAGGATTATCCAGAACCGAGCCCTTCCCCGCCCCCTTCGTTACTTTCTCTTTTGATCTTGAGACAAGTATTGCCACAAATCGAATACTCTGCGCAGCAGCGGTAATAGATCGTGCTGGGAAGCGTTCGGAGCACCAGTTCAGAGGCGAAGAGAAGGAAATTATGGAGGGGCTAACCGCCCTCGTTAGAGAGCAAGATCCAGACTTCATCACCGGGTACAACATCGATAATTTCGACCTCCCTAGAATGCAGGAGAGGGCCGAGGTAATCTCCCCAAGGCCGAAGTACAGTAGATCACCTCTGTTCGGTTGGGGCAGAGTTCCCATGAAAGAAGGGGAGGGGAAACGGATTTTCCCAACTAGGCAGCAAAACAGGGTCTGGAGAATCCCTGGAAGAATCCCCATGGACGCATGGTGGCAGGCTCGACAGACACTGAGGCCACAAAGGGAGTCATTGAGATACGTATCGCAGCTTCTATGGCCCGAGGACGAGGACATGAGGAAGCTCGACGTGGATGCAAGTAAGATGGACGAGGAGTGGGCTACTAGACCCGATGTGGTGATGGAGTATTGTGTTAGAGATACTCATCTCCCCCTAGATATTCTGGGGCATCTTAAAGCCACAGCAAGGAAGGAAGCCCTTGCTTCAGTATCACTAACTGCAGTCGAGACAGCCGCTAATGGCACCACCAGCCAATGGATTGACTCATTGGTTATGAGACTGGCAGACAAGGAGTCGATAGCCGTACCAATGACAAATGCTGGACCCAGGAAGAGAGATCAGATTGCAGGAGGCTACGTGCATGAGGTCGAGCCAGGAATGGAGCCATGGGTGGTCGTTCTAGACTTCAAGTCGATGTATCCCTCGATCATGATTTCCAACAACATTTGCTCTACTACCCTTGTAACTGATGGAAATACGGGCGAATCACACAGTGTTTCCCCAACAACTGGAACCAGATACAAGTCAAAGGAGGAAATGAACGGGCTAGTCCCTAGGCTTTTAGAGGACTTAATGAGAAAGAGGGACCTATACAAGAGGGGCATGGAGGAGGCACAGGAGAGAAATGATCCAGTCGAGGCCTTCCTACTGGACCAACTGCAGTACGCGGTAAAGATACTGATGAACTCATTCTATGGGGTATTTGCGTCTAGTTTCTACAGGTTCACGCACCCAGACTTAGGGGCTAGCATAACAGAATGGGCTAGGCACAATATCAAAGCGATAATATCACAAGTCGAGGAAGGTGGCAACGATGTCATTTACTCGGATACAGACTCTATTTTCGTGAAGTCACCAGTGGACTCAGGAGCTCCGACGAACCGATCCGAAGATCCCATAGTCTCGAAGAAATGGAAAAAGGCCAAGGAGGAGACCTTGGAGTTCGGGGAGGAGCTGGCGAGTAGATTCACAAGAGAGGGCGCTGAGTTAGAATTCGAGACAGCGCTTTCCGCATTCTTCAGCCATGGTGCCAAAAAGAGGTATGTCGGAAGAGTAGTGTGGCCCAGGGAAGAGATGCTCATTAGAGGCTATGAGGTGAGGAGGACCGACTCTTTTGATTTACTCTCTGAGACAATGACAGAGATGTTCGAGATGCTTCTCGATGGGAACACAGAAGGAGCTGTAGATATGACGAAGCTAGCGATCGACGAGGTTCGTGGGGGGGATGTCGACCCATCTAGATTAGTAATCAGCCGATCATGCAAGGGTAAGTGGAACTCAAAGAAGAACGAATGGGATTTCGACAGTGTCTACGCTAATCCTGATGGCTTGCCATATGTCAGAGCCGCCAAGCAAAGAATTGCAGCAGGACTTCAATTCACACCGGGAATGAAGGTAGGGTATGTAATTACTAGGCCAGAAGGTGGCGACAAGAAGCTCGGAGTCAAAGCATGGCTTGTCGACGAAATCGGTGGTGAACCACCTGAATACGATACAGATTACTACGCTAAGCGCCTGGCCAAATCCCTCGGGCGGGTTACAGAGGCATTCGGACAGGGGGAGAAGGAACTATTGGATGGAGCTAGGCCCAAGGGCCAGAAGAGCCTCCTAGACTTCTAGCATCTTATCGTAGGGTTGATTTCATACGACCCTCCAGCCGTATCCATGAGAGGGGGCAAGTCTGCGGGCCTGATGATGGTCATGATGATGATTTTCACTTCACTGGCCGGCTGCATGGATGTTCTCGGAAGCAACAGCCCCCCTACTGCAAACATGACAGTTGACCCTTCTGGCTCTGTCAGGGCGGGAGACAGCATCACGTTCAGTGCTGTTGGGTCCTCAGATCCCGATGCCGACCCCATGACGTTCACATGGACATTCGGAGATGGAAACACTGGAAACGGACTTACCACTAGCCATTCATATGCTCAGCCCGGTGAGTATTCCGCCAAGCTTGCCGTGAGCGATGGTACCCATGAAGTCACCACTAGCATGCTGATAACCGTCATCGACTCAACTGCAAGAGAGCCCCATGCGGAAATCTCCCCCAACAAAGACGATAACTGTGATGGCGACTCCCCTCCGAACGGAGATTTCGTCATGATTTGGGTATGCGAAGACAAGGAAATCGATGACAGGCAGGTTTCCGTCTCAACTACAGTGTCCCTGGACGGTTCGGGATCATGGGCCGGCTGTGATCCCGATGACTCTAATTGCTACGCGGAGGAGTACATAGTTAGCTATGAGTGGGACTTGGATAGGAACACTGACTCGGACGAGGATGGGATCAAGGACAATGATGTTGATGCTACTGGAGAGATAGTGCAATGGGAGGACATGCCAGCCGGAGCTTGGGATATCAGGCTGACCGTCACGGACAACAATGGACTCAGTCACTATGATGATTCCACAGTCTATATCAACTACCAAGGGAAGTGGAGTGACTTCGAGATGGATAGGAGGATTCAGGATCCCATTATAATGACCTGGGACTTCCCAGTAACCTATGACGAGGATACCAAGGATAGAATCAGATATCTCAGAACCAAGGTAGACTACCCCCAGCAAGATGACGATCAAGCAGGAGGGGGACTAGGAGGCGGACCAGTCACTACCACAGATAACAAGCTAGATATCTACCTTTACAACAGTACTGAGGATGAGATCGCCAACTCAACCGGGCTGTCTAACGATAATCGTAATGCAGGAGACTGTGGTTCAGACGACTATTGTGTGTGGCTGGTGATAGGGGCCTCCACGGTTAGGGGCTTTCTTCCAGGCGAATGGTCCGCGGATTTAGTCAACGAGGAGACACATACGACAAAGGTCAATTATTTCATAGTGGAGCTTCAGTATAGATAGCCCCAACGGCACACTGCTCACCACTTCGGTAACTGGTAGCGGAAAACGCTCTTGGGGAACGATTCATATACGCCCCTTCGGTCGGCGGGCCACACTTAGAGGTGTTATAATATGGGTTCACAGTGGGAAGACAAGAGCAAGCCGCATCTGAATATCGTGTTCGTAGGGCACGTAGATCACGGAAAGTCAACGACAGTTGGTCGTTTGCTTCTGGACAGCGGTCACATCGAAGCGCACGTAATTGAAAAGAATGAGAAGCTAGCTGCCGAGGCAGGAAAGGCCGGATTCGGTCTGGCCTATGTCATGGACGGCCTGAAGGAGGAGCGCGCACGTGGTATCACCATCGATGTAGCTCACAAGGAGTTCTACACTCCTAATTATTACTTCACTATCATCGACGCTCCCGGTCACCGTGACTTCGTCAAAAATATGATCACAGGTACAAGCCAGGCGGACGCTGCAGTACTGAATGTGGCTGCTAACGACGGTGTCAATGCACAGACAAGAGAGCACGCGTTCCTAGCAAGAGTTCTCGGCGTCAGCCAGCTAATCGTCAATGTCAACAAGATGGACATCAGTGGTGTTGACTGGTCTCAAGACAAGTACAACGAGACCGTAACTGAGGTTAGCGCCTTGCTAAAGGGCGCCGGCTACAAGCCAGATGAGATCACCTTCGTACCATGTAGCGCTTTCCTTGGCGACAACGTGTTCAACAAGAGCGAAAACACCTCGTGGTACAGCGGACCTACTCTGTTTGAGGCAATCGACGCTATTGAGATGCCACCAAAGCCAACTGACAGGCCTCTACGCCTGCCAATTCAGGACGTTTACAAAATCAGCGGTATCGGAACCGTCCCAGTAGGAAAGATCGAGACTGGTGTTCTCAACACTGGAAAAACAGTCATCTTCAACCCCAGCCAGAAGTCTGCTGAGGTCAAGAGCATAGAGATGCACCACACAATGGTCGACAAGGCCGAGCCAGGCGACAACGTCGGTTTCAACGTACGTGGACTCGCAGCAACTGACATCCGCAGAGGAGACGTCGCTGGATACGGAGAGAGCGAGCCTGTATTCGTCCGACATGACGAGACTTTCGTTGGAAACATCCAGATGATGGAGATACCAAAGGCAATCGGAGTAGGATACACTCCAGTGTTCCACGCTCACACCGCTCAGGTGGCTGTTCGATTCGTCGAGCTCATCAAGAATCTAAAGACCGGAGAGACCCCTGCATTCCTCAAGTCTGGAGATGCAGCAACAGTAAGGTTCCAACCAACCAAGCCAATGGCTATCGAGGTCAAGGACAACTTCCCTGAGCTCTGCAGGTTCGCAATCCGTGACATGGGCAAGACCGTCGCAGCCGGAATGTGTATCGCAATCGAGAAGAAGGCTTAGGCGTAAGGTGAGTATCAATGCCCGTCGTCACCACTATCAGACTGACGGGGGAAAATCACACTGACGTAAATCAGGTCTGTGATCAGATAAAGACAATATCCGATGAGACCGGAGTCAAGCTTCGAGGTCCAATCCCCCTCCCAACCAGAAGGATAGTCGTTCCTTGCAGGAAGAGTCCAGATGGAGAGGGTGCCGAGACATGGGATCACTGGGAGATGAGAGTCCACAAGAGACTTCTGGAGCTGGTAACCAACACTTCCAGGGATGAGAAGGCGCTGAGAAAGGTCCTGAGGATACCAATCCCAGACTCGGTCACCATCGAACTCTCACTGAGAAACCTAGGTTAACTAGGCCAAAGAGCCCATTGGGTCCCAAGCTTCTAGGACGATAGGTACTGTTTCCAGTCCCTTGACCATCTTCTCTGTGAGGTACTTCTTAGGAGATGCAATCTCAAACATATGTTCGTCATACCAATTATCGTTCATTGTGTAGAACCCCTTCTGTCCAGAGTCATCTCCCCATGAGTTCTCCACTCTCCATCTCCTGGGCTTGCCTTCGTAGACGTCTACTCCAGTGAAGAGCATGGCATGGGTCATCATGGTTTGACCATATCTAAGCCTGTCAGCCTTACTCATACCATAATCCACACCATAAAGCTCGTTAGTTTCGAAAAGATTAGCATCCCAGAGCCCCCTCTTTCTGTCCATCTGCTTACCCACGTCGCAGCCCATCCAGACTGGCATACCATCTTCCAGGATTTCCTGGGTTATCGATTTCATTTCATCGCTCGGCACATTAAGATAGACAACAGGAGGACCTCCAGCAACATTCTGCAGGTAGTCAACAGTGTATGTCTGATAGTACTCATTTCTGGGATCGTTTACAATACATACGTATTCTTCCCAGTCCACGTCAACAAACTCTTCCGCAAACTGCTGGGGAGTCATCTTTCCCCTTCTGTGAAACTCCTTGTCCTTGTCTCTCCACTGCCAGTCGAAACTCTCAGGGGGCGTTCCCAAGTGGATGCAAAGAACTCTCCAAATGTCCTCCATCCTACTATCCTTGTGTGATCTTGCTTCTTTCTCGCTACCACCGGAATCAAGGATTTCCCTAATCTCGCTAGCACTACTCCTGAGTATGTCCTTCAGAATCGAGTTCATCCATCTGGTGGAGCTACTACTGTTGGACTCTGGATATGCCGACTTTGGAACTAGTCCATGCTTCCTGATCAGGTTCATGGCCATGTTCCACTGGCCCCCGTCTCCAATCGGATCTGATAGTAGGAAGTGGATTGTCCTGTCATCAACAGGTCTTCCAGAGGTCTCAATTATGGCCTCCAAGAAGTGATTAGAACGCTCGAACTTATCCCAGAAATGAATGTGAGCCTGACTAAACTCGAACTCCTTCACATTCATCTTCTTCATAGTCCCCGGTCTGAAGAGATTCAAGGTTGCAAACAACCAGCAACGTCCGCTACTCTTCTGATTCGTGGCCTTCCACTCATCCAGTTTCGTACTGAACGTGAAGTCTATTTCCTGAACCAAATCCCTCCTGAGAGTTACTGAGGACAGATTATTGCTGGTAACCGCGTTCTGCGCAACTCTGGCTGAAGAGTCACTTTCGAATTCCTTCCTCATCTTGTCAATTTGTTTTTTCGTAATCTCTCCTGGCATAGCTGCACCTCTGACGAATACTCATCGATGATGACGAACCTAAGTTATTGCCTCTCTCAGAGGTCTGCGGCTTCAGCTATTCCGGCCGCTATCAGGGTATCAGCAATTATCGAAGGACAGAACTCTATGTCTCCGGCCGTCAGAGTAATCTCCTCTCCTTCCTCTGTGATTATGGGATCATCAAGGTCTTGGAGAATCATAATCCTCCTCATATCAGGATCCTTTTGCTGTTGGGATAAGGACTCATCCACAGATCCGCGACCCAAAGGAGATATCTCGGGAAATTCATCAATCTCCCTTATCCTATCTTCTTCGTCGTATTCCGGGTCCTCCCAGTGAGGCACAGAGTCTATGACCACAGGCGCGTCACTCTCCTCTGCTACCTCTCCACCGTTGGAATCTGGTACGAACTCAGTAAGAGGGGTATGCACAGAACTCATTGGTGGCGGAGCAGGAGAGTCCCAGTTGTTGCTTAAGAGAGCTTTCCAAGAAACCTCATGCCTGTACTTGTCAACAAGATGTCCAATTCCTGTGTAGAATACTCTCTCGGATGGGTCGTGCTTGTCCCATTCAATCGTATCCGGCATAATTCCCGCAGAAGCCCTAACATCCTCTGGCGATTGAATCAAATTTGTCAGAACTGCGTGTTGTGTGAACGCATTCAGCCTATTCCTTGTGAGATCCTTAACCGCCGTTCTAACCACTCCCAGTTTCCTCGACTGCAGTTGTGCCTTGGCAGTCATGCCCTCTGACCTAATGGTCTCAGCAAGTTCCGCCTCAAGATGCTGAACTAACTGGCCTACTGCGTCCCAGAAGTTAGGCATCGGCAACTCAACAGGAATGGATGATCTTCTTTGCGTTCTTGCTAGCTCATCTAGTGCTCTATCAACAGCCATTAGACGATTGGCACTGAGCCTAGGCAAGCTTCCGTCGTCCATCATACTCGGTACCCGGACACGGTGCACGCAAGGAGCCTCTTGAACAATTCCTTGCATAACCCGACTTCATCGCTCGAGCGCGAGTATCAAGAGTGTGGATATGTTCGCATCCCTCGCAGGTGTACCCGAGTGGTCAAAGGGGGAGGGCTCAAGATCCTCTGCGTAGTGCTTCGCAGGTTCGAATCCTGCCGCCTGCACCACTACTAACCCCTGACTCTTTCCAGCAGAGCCTCTAACAGCTCTAGGGAGCCTTCCTTACCATGTGCGTCAGTCACGACGTCAGCCGCCCTAACCACATTTTCATAATGATTGCTAACACTCACCGCAAAACCCACCAGGTCGAACATAGGGATATCGTTAGGCGCGTCCCCGCAAGCTATCACTCTCTTGGGGTCGATCCCTCTCTGCTCAAAAGCTACACGAAGTCCGGATGCTTTGTCATGCCCCGGTATAGTTAGGTGAACAGCGAACCCAGTTGGAATTACTGAGATATCGGACCACTCAGAAGACTCGATCGCATCTCTTACTGCTTCCCAATCCTCAATCTCAGTAAGACACCATTCGGTCTCTCTCCACCTGTTAGACTCTATTCCCTCGGGATTGAGCCCCTCTATCTGGGTCCCAAGCCACTTTGCGGCCTCTTTGGGTCTAGATCCATCTGCCAGTGCCCTGATTGGGTGCCCCTCAGCTGAGTCCCAAACCATACCTCCGTTTTCACCGACTATGAACCCCGATATGCATAGTGATTGATGTATGGGGGTGATATTGGGCAGGGTCCTCCCAGAAGCCAGAGAAACAACCATTCCATTTCTCTCGAGCTCTCTAACGATGTGTATCATCTCAGGGATTATCCCATCTCTATCGAGTAAAGTACCGTCAATATCAAGCACAATCATGTCCCACTCTAGGTCGTCGGGTAGCTCCACCATGTTTTCCGAGAGTAGCACATGCTGATGATATCATCGTATACACTCTCATCATATTCAAGGTACTACGCCCTCTCGGGCATCCATGGAGGAGGAGGGACCAGTCTCCACCATTGTCCCTGATGGAGTTCATGAATTCGATTGGAACATCAGGGGAATGGACTGTGCTGATTGTGCTATGAAGGCTACAAAGGCAGTTAGCAGACTCCCAGGAATCAAGTCCTGTAAAATATCCGTTACAGAGGGAACTGCAAGGATATCACTAGATATCTCAAGAGGAAGGATTTCCAGATCATGCTCCGTCTTGGAGAGTCTCGGGCACAGTCCCAAGATAGACTGGGTCCAGGCAATAGGAGTCACTCCGGGGGAGGCTGCGAAGAACCTAGGCACAAATCGAAAGGGACTCAGAGATGCGCTTCTTGCAGTGCCAGGAATATTAGCTGTTAGATTCGATGATGGCTTGATTGAATTAAGGAACGTCTGGATATCTGATCCAGACTTGAGGATGCTCGCTGAGTCGATGATTTCCACAATTCTAGGGGACGATGCTGAGTTCGTAGTATCTTCGAAGATGAGACTGAGGCCAGATCAAGTAAAGCTAATTGCAGCTGTAATGACGATTCCTGTACTATTCGCGATAATAGCGGTTGAGACAATGTCCCTACCAACCGTCCTCGCTTCATTCCTTGGATTCTTTGGAGTTATCTTGGCGGGCTCGAGGATGTTCATGGAGGCCATAGCCAGCATTCAGAATGGTGTCCTTGGTTTTCAGGTACTAACCTCCCTAGCAGTCATCGGGGCCTCCCTGCTAGGAGAGTGGGTCGAGGCACTCACGGTGGTCGGACTAGTAGCTTTCGCATCTCATCTTGAAGATAGGGCAATAACAAGGGCCAGAGAGTCCATGCAAGGTGGGCTAGATAGAATTCCAAGAGGTGCCCGTATAGTAAATCCAATTCAGGGAATATCGCCTAGGAAGCTCAATATCGTTCAAATCACCCCTCAAATTCTCCCACACGGAGAGCCTGGCAAGACTCCTGTCGAAGCAGTAGTGGAAGGCGACATGGTAGAGGTACGCTCTGGAGAGGTCGTCCCGGTTGATGGGATAATCACCAGTGGAGGCGGCTCTATAGACAGAGCCCCACTCACAGGTGAGCCAGTTCCAGTCTTGGTTTCAGAAGGTGACTTCGTTGAGGCGGGACTAACTTTGGTCAGGGGCCCTATTGTACTACGATCAGTAGCTACTGGGGAGAATACGAGACTATCCAACCTAGTAGAGCTGGTAAGGGAGTACCGTGACAAGCCCACTAGGACTCATACCACTATTGAGAACTTCACAAGAATATGGGTACCGATAGTCCTGATCGGGGCCCCGATAATTGGATTCTTCACCCATGGATGGACGGATCAGGGATTCCTGACTACACTACTGCTCTGGGTTGTTTCATGCCCATGCTCGTTGTTGCTAGCCGCCCCAATACCACATGCCGCCGCACTCTCCACTGCCTCTGCCTCTGGGGTGATAGTTCGTGGTGGAGACGTCCTGGAAGCAACTGCAGACGTGAAACTAGCATTACTGGATAAGACAGGGACGCTGACTAGCGGACGACCCTCGCTGACAGGCGTTACTGTAACGTCCACCGAGACAGAGGAAAGGGCAATTATGATTGCAGCAGGACTAGAGAGAATGTCCAACCACCCTTACGCGCGCACAATCATCCATGAAGCCTCAAAGAGAACACTGGAAGCTATCGATATCACCGAAATATCAGATGGACAGGCAGGAGTCGAGGGTGTCTTGGAAGGTAGTAAAACAATGTTAGGACGATCCGACTGGCTGGTGTCCGAGGGAGTCGAGTTCCCAAAGGATATCGACGACGCCCTGACTAGGTCACGCAGGGCTGGTCACGGCTCTAGCATTCTCTCAGTATCGGGCAAGGCAATCGCAGTCTTCGAATTCTACCACGATGACGCCCGAGATGGCGTCGCCGAGCTACTTCAGTCCCTTTCAGACAGTGGGATCTCCGTAGAGATACTCAGCGGAGACGAGCAGTCAAGCGTAGAGCAGTTTGCGAGGGGTTTCGGTATTCCTGCATCCTCATGCAGGGGTGGTGTAGATCCAGAGGGCAAGGCCATGTGGGTGACAGAGAAGTCCAAGGCTGGAAAGACGCTAATGGCAGGGGATGGCTTCAACGATGCAGGAGCATTAGCAGCCGCTGATGTCGGCATAGCCGTAGGCAGTGG
>DALC01000019.1:0-3550 GCA_002499325.1 Euryarchaeota archaeon UBA538 | reverse complement strand
CGAAGCGTGGTCATGGCTAATGTCATAATCTCCGTCGGAGTCACCGCCTTACTGGTCATCGCTGTAATGCTCGGCTATGAGATGAAATTGGCGGCAGGTGTCGCTCTACACGAGGCTAGTGCCCTTCTGGTCATACTCAATGGCATGTGGGTCGGTGGTACAGGAATTCAGAGGATACGCACATTGGGGGACTTAGCGAAGGACGTCTATGGCGATGTCATTGAGTCGTTTAGTGTCCTATTTGGACTCAGTGAACAGGATCCACAGGGTTCTGTTGATAAATCTGTGATGTGAGGGAGGGCCATGTCGGACATGCCGGAGATAGAGTCTAAGCACACTCCTCCTGCAGCCGAATGTCCCAGTTGCGACCATATGTTGCCTCATGGCCTGGGGGAGAAAACCTGTGTCATCTGTGGTGCTGTATGCAAAGTGACCCATCAGCCTACCGTCGACGCACTAGCTTCGGAGAAGCTACCCTGCCCCATCTGTAATGTGGTAGTGGAGGCCGGGAAGCCAGAGAGGCCTCTGGAAGTGGCCTGCTCGGCCTGCTCAGGCATGTTTAGGATTACAGAGAAGCCTCTCAAAGTTGAGATACAGTGTCCTGGATGCGAGAGGAAGCTCAGGATAAGGCCCAAGCCTGGTACCAAGCAACTGAACTGTCCAGCGTGTGACGTGGCATTCAACGTGACATTCTGAGCCGTGCCTATGGCACGTATCGCCAAACAGCAATTATCGGCCCTTTGGAACCCTCCTCCCTCAAATAGGGTGAAACTAGCGTAAGACTAGGGATGGGTACCCGTGAGTGAGAGCAAGTCGACGACTCCAGACGATTCCGAGGGTGCTGACGAGCTAGCTACTCTCAGGGCCCAGCACCGCTTGGCAACATCCCCCACAGTGGAGTCCATGGCTAGGACCAGAGACCTCCTAGATGAGGAGTCCAGAGTCAGGAGTGGCGTCAGAAGGGAGCGTAGGATGCGTATCGCGGAGATGACCGAGAGACTCTCTGGCATGCATGGGGCAATGAGGAAGGCCAATGACATTCTCTTCGATGAACAACTCCAGCAATTAGAGGCGGATCTCCGGGCAGAACTTGAGGACGAAATAGAGAGACTCGAGAGTGAGGCACTGGAGAGGGAGGAGAGACTCCTGAGGGAGGAGATGCTACACCGACTAAGGAGAGAGGAGAACCGACTCAGGGAACAGCTTGACCTGGAAAGGGATCGTAGGCTTGAGGCCCATACTGCAAAGCTGAGGGAGAGGCTCAGAGAGGAGATGGAAGTCGAGGTAGAAAGGAGAAAGGCATTCCTCAAAGAGAGGCTGGAACTAGAGGCATCACAGGGCGAGGAGCGTATGCAGAGAAGGGTCGAGATGGACCTCAGGGAGGCATCGGAGGCCCAAGTAAACCGAAAGGTGGAAGCCCATAGGTTGGAACAGGAGATTCAGATGAGGGAGAGGATCGCGGAGTCTAGGAGGAAGTACGAGGAGCTTTTTCAAAAGCAACTGGAAGAAGAGAGATCCTCATTGGAGACAGAGATGAGGTCCGATGTCGAGATACGAATAAAGGCACTAGAGGAAGCATCAGAGAGGAATGCCCTGTCAGAGCTCGAGAGGAGATTCAGATCAGAGAGGGAGACGATGGAGGCCGCACTCGCCCTTCGTCGCCAAGAGATGGCTTTGGAGATGGAAGTGGAGATGGAGCAACGAGTCGCTGAGTCGGCCAAGGAGAGGGAGTCAGAGATGATGGCCAATCTCGAAGATAAGCTATCCAAGAGAGGGGATTTATCGAAGAAGGAGATCAAGGAAATGCTGAAAGCTCTAGAATCCGAGCTGAAAGTAAAGTTGGAGGCTATACTGATGGAAGCACGCCAGAGCACCCTGGAAAGATCAAACGGAAACTGAGTTCTGGCCCACATTAAGAAGATTAAATGCATAGGCACAATAAAGGGGCAATCACTCGGTAAGTCATGTCTGAAAGTACGGCGCGAGATGGGAAAACCAGTATCCTACTGGTCGGAATATTCCTGATTGGAATTCTGGGACAGGTTTCAACCGCTACTTCAGCTGAAGAGGGAATATCTCAGCCCGACACATACATAGCGCAGTTTGGACCTGGTTTTGCCGAGACTGAAATCGCATCCACCTCCGATGACCTTGATATCCCAAGAGATCTGGAGTTCCACCCCAGCCCATCCAGGCAGAACGAGCTTTGGATAGTAAATAGGGCCACTGACAGCGTCACAATAGTCCACAACGCAGGTCAATCGAACCAGTTGTCAGAGCATAGACTGGACTCCAACAGGAATCATTTCATGGAAGAGGTTAGCGCTATAGCATTCGGCGACTGGCACGAGGAGTTCGACTATCAGTTCGCGACTGCACAAGAGTCAAGGAACACATACAACGGCCAAGGAGATCCGAATGACTTCATGGGCCCTGCTCTATGGCCGTCCTCCCTCAGTCACTTCGCAGAGGAGAACCAAGATCCCGGGGGCCTTCTCGGCAGTCATATCGATATGTTGCACGAGAGTCCCCTAGGAATGGGAATAGCCCACGATTCAGAGAATGTGTATTGGTACTATGATGGCTACTATGGGGAACTGGTACGCTACGACTTCCAAGAGGACCATGATACCGGTGAGGATGATCACTCAGACGGCAAGGTCAGGAGATATTCCGACGTCTCCCTAACAAGGGTCCCAGGGATCCCCGGCCACATGGAGATGAACCATAACAACGGCATACTGTACATCGCCGACACCGGAGCAGGTAGGATAATCTGGGTGAATACAGATGGCCCGGGGGTCACAACGAACATCATGGGGGACGAAACACAGATGGAGCCACTAGCCGAGTACAGCGAGGTCACCGGCGTGGAGTGGGGAATCCTCGATAGCGGACTGTCCTTCCCATCCGGAATAGCACTACACCAGGGGGTGTTGTTCGTATCCCAGAATGGTAATGGGAAGATTACCGGTTACAACCTCGATGACGACGGAAAGGGCGTCACCCGCTCGAGAACAGTGAGTACTAACGCTGGCTCAATCATGGGTCTCGAGGTTGGTCCAAGCGGGAAACTGTGGTACGTGGACTCTCAGAACAACAAGGTAATCAGGATTGATCCATACGAGGACACCGATTTCGACGAGGTAAGGGACAGTCTGGACGTGTACCCGAACAACAGTCTTCTCTGGTCGGACAGCGATGGCGATGGATATGCCGACCAATCGGGCACTGAGATTTCTGATGACTGTCCTGAGATTGCCGGCACCTCGACATCGGGTTACCTCGGATGCACGGACTCTGACGGTGATAGCTGGGCCGATGCCCTGGATGAATACCCAATGGACGGTACGCAGTGGGCAGACTCGGACTCAGACGGATATGGGGACAATCAAACCGGTACCAATCCAGACAGCTGCCCCTCGGTTGAGGGCTACTCAGAATTCGACAGGATGGGTTGCCCAGACGCGGATGAGGATGGTTATTCCGATCCCTCAGCAGACTGGAGCACTGAGGAGGGAGCGGATGCCTTCCCCGCTAGAGACAGCCA
>DALC01000027.1:2475-3870 GCA_002499325.1 Euryarchaeota archaeon UBA538 | reverse complement strand
TAGCGAAGTGTTCTCCAGATCCCCTCCGATAGATGAAATAAATTCCCTAGTTAATGGCCAAGGGGGACCTGTTGTTTTTACTCCTGAGTTACCCACACGGCCGACTGAAACCAACCTGCCCCCAGGTGCTAAAAGGCTGGGGAGAAAGGGCGCGGCCATGACTCTTATCTCTTCGGGTATGGCTTGAAGGATATGGACCTCAACAACAAGGTCCCACTTGCGCTTCCACTCCGTTGGTATCTTCAGGAGATCCTCTACTCTCCACTCTATATCCAGATTATCATAATTTTTACGCGCCCATCTTATTGCGGTTGGAGAGATATCGAAAGCGGTTACTTTCCACCCCAGTTCGGACAGGTAGGCGGCGTCCTCCCCTAGGCCACATCCAACCACAAGTGCCCTTCCTTGCGGAGGCTTGTCCTCCAACCACTCGACAAGGAGGTGGTTGGGCTCCCCGTTGGACCAAGGGATCATTTCCTCGTTTCCTTCCGATGATTTGTAGAGCTCCTCAAACCAGATTAGGGGATCACTCTTCGACTCAGCCTCTCTGGCCATCTCTAAAATCCTCGCTCTGAGGAGTTCGAGTTCGTCTTGGCTGTATTCCTTCAATGTACCATCTCACATATGAGAGATTATGGCATCTCCAAAACCAGAACAGGAGAGTAGAGTTGCGCCTTCCATGAGTCTCTCGAAGTCATAGGTCACGGTTCCGGCTGAGATTGCCCCTTCCATGCCTTTGATAATCAGGTCCGCGGCTTCCTCCCAGCCGATGTGTCTTAGCATCATCTCAGCCGATAGAATCAGGCTTCCAGGATTGACCTTGTCCTGACCTGTATACTTGGGTGCAGTACCGTGAGTGGCCTCAAAAATAGCTATTCCTGTATCGTAGTTTATATTCGCGCCAGGGGCTATTCCGATTCCCCCCACCTGTGCGGCGAGAGCGTCTGAAATGTAGTCCCCGTTCAGATTCATGGTAGCTAGGACCCCGTACTCTTTAGGCCGTGTGAGAACCTGTTGCAACATTGCATCCGCAATAACATCCTTGATAGTAATACTCCTGCCCGTTTTTGGGTTCTCTAGGGTGCACCATGGTCCTCCGTCCAGGAGCTCAGCGCCAAACTCGTCACGAGCTAGCTGATATCCCCAATCTCTGAACCCGCCTTCTGTGAATTTCATAATATTCCCCTTATGAACCAGGGTTACAGAGTCTTTGTCATTTTCAATAGCGTACCTGATGGCCGCACGAACTATCCTATTAGTTCCCTCTGAGCTAATAGGCTTGATTCCTATTCCTGAGGTTTCTGGAAATCTAATGTTTTCAACACCCATCTCATCCTGGAGAAATCGGATTAGCTTCTGGACCTCGGGAGTACCTGCCTCCCATTCTATTCCAGC
>DALC01000027.1:0-2074 GCA_002499325.1 Euryarchaeota archaeon UBA538 | reverse complement strand
GGGGTCCCATCGAACCACCGCACAGGCCTGACACATGCAAATAGGTCTAACTTCTGACGCAATGCGACATTGAGGCTTCGTATCCCCCCTCCCACTGGTGTAGTAAGTGGTCCCTTGATGGAGACCAGCCCACTTCTCATGGCCTGAAGGGTTTCCTCCGGCAGCCATTCACCAGTCGTATCGAAGGCCTTCTGACCTGCTAACACCTCGGACCATTGTATCTGTCTCGATCCGCCATATGCCTTGGAAACCGCCTGATCTACAACTCTGATCATCACTGGGGTGATATCTATGCCTATCCCGTCTCCTTCGATGTAGTGGATAATTGGGTTTTCAGGAACCTGCAAGGTACCTTCGAAGAGTTGGATGGTGGAGTCCTGCGTCATATTTCTCATATCTCCGACCACAGGGGTATTCATGAAGCCAACCCTTGAAGTGGGATGACTCCGAGTGAAGGACATGAATGGGGAAGTGCGGTGGACAGAGGAGGACGGTTATGTTGGTACGACCTCAAGAGGAACGGTATTCGGAATATACGGTGATTCAAGTCCTAGTCCGATGGAGATGGTTCTTCACTCCCATGCGGCTTGCTCGTTAATTGACGTGATTGACGGGTTGAAGGATAGGTCAGATAATGTCGAGCACGCGACAGTAGAAATCGACTCTGTTAGATCAGATGAGAGACCTCGAGTTTTCACATCTGTGAACATGAAATACATAGTAAAGGGAGATGTTCCGGAGAAGCTGGTTCGGAGGCTTATCGAGCAGAGCCATGAGAAGTACTGTAGTGTCGGAATAATGATTACTCGATCAGGTGCAACCCTGACTTGGACTTTGGAGTTGGAGTAATAGAAATATCAATACCCCGTTTCCCCCTGATTAGAAAAATACTTCATCCATAACTTCTGGTTGGTTGTATATACCAATCATTAAACACCCCCCATCCTGAAGACGGAATCCCTTGCGCCACGGGACGTGTATGCAGAGAGTTGAATAATGGGAGTTGAGAGGAGATGCAGCAGAAAGTCAAGAGTTCGAAAAATGAGAAAAATGCAGAGAAAGGCATGGTAATCGAACGACGTTTCACATCCGCTGGTGAGGACCCCTTCGAGAAGTTTGATTGGATTGAAATGGATGCGGAAATCAGAAATCCCGACGGTTCCATGGCAGACTCGATTACTGGCGTTAGGCTACCGTCTGGCTACTCGGGTGTGCCCGGAAAGGTCCTAGCACAGAAGTATCTGAGGAAGGCGGGAGTACCGGTATATCTCAGAAAGGTACCAGAGGACGGTGTTCCAGTATGGCTACAGAGGAGCGAGCCTGATCATGAGAAATTAGAGTCAATCGATGCAGGAGACAGATACACTGGTGAGAGAGATGGAAGAGAGCTATTCCGAAGACTCGCTGGGACTTGGACATACTGGGGATGGAAGCACGGATATTTCGCTAGCGAAGCTGATGCTAGATCTTACTTCGATGAGATGTGCTTCTTAGTGGCTAGCCAGAGATCAGCACCAAATAGCCCTCAATGGTTCAACACCGGTCTTCATTGGGCGTATGGAATTGAGGGCCCTGCTCAGGGTCACTCATACATCGACCCAAAAACGGGCGAGCTAGAATACTCTGTTAATGCGTACGAGCACCCCCAACCACATGCTTGCTTCATTCAGTCTGTCGGGGATTCTCTGGTAGGAGGCAAGGACTCCATTATGGGCTTGTGGAATCGTGAGGCCCTACTGTTCAAGTATGGTTCGGGCACAGGCTCTAACTTCTCCAAGATTAGAGGAGCGGGCGAGCCTCTTTCTGGAGGAGGGAGCTCTTCTGGTCTCCTGTCATTCCTAAAGATTGGAGACAGGGCTGCTGGTGCTATAAAATCTGGAGGAACCACACGAAGAGCAGCAAAGATGGTCACTCTAGATCTTGATCACCCAGACATCGAAGAGTACATTGACTGGAAGAGCAGTGAAGAGGAAAAGGTATCTGCCCTGGTGATTGGCAGTAACATTCTTCAGAAGCATGCAAACTCCTTGATGGAGGCGATTTGGGATTCTGATAGTGATGCCGATAGGTTTGA